>NZCS01000036.1 GCA_002688325.1 archaeon | reverse complement strand
TGCGTCGCCTTCGGCGACATTAACTACCCCAAGCAAGCACGCATTGCCATTGCCAAGATGATCACCACCATTAAGCCTAGACCTATTGTCAAGCCTATCCAGGTAAGCAGCACGAATTTCTGCTCCTTCTTGTGGTGTTGAAGGTACATACATTCCCATATTTCTTTCTCGTTCTGTATGTTTAGCAACTTCTTGAGCAAGAGCTTCTAAATCAACAGAGTATTGTTTCCATAATGGATGTTGAGTAATTTCTTCTTGTGTTAAATCTCTATCAAGAATCATGTCTTTTCTTCTTACTGGTTCTGCACTTACTGCATCAAATTGTGGTGTTGTTAAGTGTATTGAACTTCCATCATAAGGTAATAGAACAACATTTTCTACTTGGTGTGTTTGTTTTTGTCCGTCTTTTAGATATGTTGCTTCTACTGAATCTGTTACTGGGAAATGTTGTGTATCTGTTATTCCTTGTGCTAAAGCTTCTGCATCTATGGCAACTTGATTTTCAAGAACACCTTGAATTCCTTTTATGAAAGGAGAATCTTTTTGTAATTTTACTAAACCAGTTTTAGATGGAATAATTGCATCTGCTAAATCATACCATTGAGTTTCAAAAGCATTTATTCTTTCTGGATCTTCTGATTGTAAAGCTTGTAGTAATAAATTAAGAACATAATCTCCATCTGCCGGAGTTCTTCCATCTAATTTAATAGTTGGAACTATCCAAGGGATTGGTCCTGTGTAAGGTTTTATTACTGGTTCTCTTTCAATATGTTTGTTTAATTGTTCTGTTAATGACATAGAAAAAGAGAAATATAGGTTGTTTATAAATATTTCTATTTTAAAGTGATGAATATACTAGACTATGCAAATTATTTTAAAGAGTTTAAATTGAATTATTTATATGAAATTCACAAACAATAAAGAAGCAGATAAGGAAATAAAAAAACAATTAGATTTGATAGTTGGAGAAATAAAAAAAAGAGTTGATGTTGTTTCTATTATCCTAGCTGGTGGTTTTGGAAAAGGAGAAGGAAGTTTTGAAATAAAAGATGGAAAAATACTTCCATTAAATGATTATGATATTTATATAATAACTAAGAAGAAAATAAATGAAAAAATATTATATGAAATTGAAGAAGAGAGTTGGGAAAAAACAGGATTAAAACCATATGATGAATTTAGGACTACGACAACGCAGTTAGATACGTTTTCTATTGATTTAAAAAATTTGACAGTTAAAGATTTAGAAAATTTGCCTCCTTTGTTAAAAATTTATGAATTAAAAAGGTGTAGTAGTATTTTAGATGGTAAAGATGCAAGAGAATACATTCCTGATTTTGGAATAAAAGATATTCCTTTAAGTGATGGTGTTAGATTTTTATTAAACAGGATTTCTTATAATTTTCAAACATTTTCTCCTAGTTATTTTAATGGAATTCCAGATAATGGTAAGACGATGATTTATGGTTGTGTTAAAGCAAGATTGGAAATAGTTACTGCCTTGTTATTGTTGTTGGGAGAGATGCCATTAACACATGAAGAAAGATTTGAAAGATTTAAAGAAGTTTATGAAGATAAATTTAATGAGTTGTATAAGAAAATTCCAGATTTAGTTGAAAAAGTTAAAGAAGGTGTTGATTTAAAGTTAAAATTGGAAGTGAATAAGGATCCTATTGAGTATTGGTTTGAAACAAGAGAGATAATTTTAGAAGTTTTGGATTATTATTTGAAAAATGTATTTGATGTTAAGAGTTTAAAAGAATTTTATTTTGATTTTCCTAAAAAATATTTAAGACCTTATGTTGGGTTTGTTTTAGGTAAAAAGAAATTAAAAAGTTTAAGTGGTTTAGGTATTAAAGTAATGCCTTTGTATTTTAATTATTTGTATTTTAAAAGATTGAAGAAATATCATAGTTTAAAATATTCAAAAGTTTTATTTAATAGAGTAATGCCTGATATGTTTGTTTATTTAGGAGGGATATTATTGTATAAAAGTGTTGAGGAAAATGGAGAAGTAAATGATAATGTGTTTAAAGCTTATAGAGCTATAAAAAATATTTATCCAGTTAGATTTAGTAATGATAAAAAGATATTATTTGATAATTGTAGGAAAAGTAATGGAGATGCTTGTAGGATATTTTTTGGGCAGAAAATGATATGAAAACTATATTTATTTTGTTGGATTCTTGGAGAGAAGATGAGATAGATAAGATGGATTTTGTTAAATCGTTGAAAAGTAAGAGTAGATATGGGCAAGTAGAAAGTTTGTTGGGTTATGGTGGACATTTAGAGACAATTTTTTCTGGAAAAGAGATAGAAGAACATGGTTTTTGGTTTAATATTATGAAAAGTGAAAATTCTAAGTTAAAATGGTTGAGTAAGTTTAATGTTAAGAGTAAATTAGTTAAAAAATTCTTTAGTTATTTGAATATTTCTAAAATGTTATTGAGAAGGGAAGATTATTTATTGAGATTGTATAATTTTAATTTTAAAGATTTAAAATATTTAGATTTTTCTAAGAAAAGATTGACTTGTTTAGAAGATAATTTGTTTAGAGAGTTAGAGAAAGAGAAAAAAAGATTTTGGTATTTTAATTATCCTTTTAGTTATGATGGAAAGAAGAAAATAAATTGGGTTAAGTATTCTGATAAAAAAGTAATGGAACTGTTAAAGAAAAATTTAGAAAGAAATTATGATTTTTATTTTGTTCATTTACTTGGTTTAGATAAGGTTGGACATAGTTATGGTGTTGGAGAAGAAAGAGTAAAGAAATTAAAAGAAATTGATTTGTTAATAAAAAATATTTTTAAAGAAGATTATAATTTGATTATTGTTGGAGATCATGGGATGTATGATGTTAAGGAAACTATTGATGTTAAAATTGATGATGGTTTGATGTTTTTAGATTCTACTGTTGCAAGATTTTGGTTTTTAAAAAGTAAAGAAAAAGTAAAGAAAAAATTAGAAAAGTTAGGTATGAAAGTTTTAGAAAAAGAAGATTATGAAAAGTATAAGGTTAGAATGAAAGATGATAGATATGGAGAATTAATTGGGATTTGTAGAAAAGGAAGTATGATTTTTCCAAATAGTTATAATGATGATATAAGTAAAGGGATGCATGGATATTTAGATGAGAATCCTGGTTTTTTAATTTATAATAGTGAAGGTGAAGATAAAATAAAGTTTAAGGATTTTTATTTAGTTTTAAAGGAATTTTTATTGAATAGAAAGATTTCTAACTAAAATTGATGTAAAACCGAAAGATTTATATACATCTAACCAAGATTTATGTGTATGGAAACTAGTAAGGAAGATTTACTAAGAATAAATAAGGGTTTTGGTGGAAATTTGAGAAGTGATTCAAGTATTGGATTTGCTATAGAAAAACAAGACGATAAAAAATTAGGAGAATATAAAAAATTAGCATATTTGATGAGATCAATCTTAGTTGACCATCCTTTTTCAGATGGGAATAAGAGAACAGCTATGTTTTTTGCTTTAAATTTTGCAGTAGAAAATAAAAAACAAATAGATACTGATTTATTATTACACCAATTAGTTTCAATAGCCAAAAATAACATCATTGATATAAGACAAATTGAATGGAGATTAAAAAATGGTATTAGATGAAAAAAGAATAAAAGAAATAATGACTGAATACAAGGATATGTTTGATGCTCTAGAAGAGTATGATAAAACAAGAGAATTGCCTTTTGATAGAAAAAGAATAGATATAACTTTGTCAGTTAGAACTATAAAGAAGTTGAAAGAAATAAAGAAAAAAACAGGAAAACCTATCTCTAGAATTATTGAAGAGAAATTTATTTCTTAATTTTTATTAAAGAAAAAATACCGACCAAGATTAAATAAGTAGAAATAGTTATAATCGGAGAAAAAATTGACATTGAAACAATTCTTTCTGGTAAGATATTAAAAGATTGGAATAGGTATAGTAAGGATGCTTCTCTTGTTCCAAAACCTGCTATTGAAATTGGTAATAATGTTACTATTGTTGATATAGGGAAGAGAAAAATAAAACTAAAATATGGTATGGAAATAGAAAAGGCTAAAGCAACTAGATAAACTTGAGATACTATTAACAACCAAGTTAAAATTGATAAGAAGAAGGGATAAATTAAAGTTCTTATTTTTGGGATATGATCATAAACAGCATGAAATGAATGATTTGCTTTTTCTTTTAGTTTTTCTGGTAGAATTTTATGATATATAAATTTAAAAATTGGTTTGTTTAATTTTGGTTTCATTAAAAAAATGAATAATAACATTAATAAAACTAAAGAAATTACTAAAATTAGTATTAAGTCTGTGTTAAAAAATACTAAAGATCCTATGGCTGCCAAAGTAAAAACAGATAAAATGTCTAAAAATCTATCTATAACTACATTTGATGAACATTTTTCTGTTGAAGCTTTTGTTTGTTCTTTTAGATATTCTATTTTTATGAAATTTCCCATTCTTGCTGGCGTTATTAATCCATAGAAATTAGCTAAGATATTTGATTTTAGTAAGAATAAAAAATTAGTTGTTAGATTTTGTAGTTTTGTTATATGTTTCCATTTGTAGGTTTGTATTAAAGAGATTGGAATGAATAATAATAAGGATAAGAATAATAGTGATAGTTTTAATTCTAGTAAAGTTTGGAAAAGTTTTTTTGGATCTACTTTTATTATGATATAGATGAATAGAACAATACCTATTATTGGTAAAAGTTTTTTTAGTTTCATATTTTAAAGAAATAAAGAATGTTTTAAAAAGTTATTGTTTGAAAATGGGAATGTTTAGAGAAATCTGTTCTATTAAAAATTTAGAAAAAGCTTTTGAAAGAGCTAAGAAAGGTAAAGGGAGAAAGAGAAATATTTTAGAATTTGAGAAAAATTTAAAAGAAAATTTAGAACTGTTAAGGATTGAATTGTTGTTGAAGTGTTATTCTCCAAGATCTATGAAAACATTTGTTATTAGAGATCCTAAAACAAGGAAAATAAGTGCTTCTGATTTTAGAGATAGAGTTATCCATCATGCTTTATTTATTATAATTGAAGATATGTTTGATAAAAGTTTTATTTGTGATAGTTTTGCTAATAGAAAATTTAAAGGAAGTTTGAAAGCTATAGAAAGATTTGATGAATTCAAAAGAAAAATTAATAGGAACAATAGTAGAAATTGTTATGTTTTGAAAGCTGACATTAAACATTATTTTCAAACTGTTGATCATGAAATATTATTGAAAATATTAAAGAGAAAGATAAAAGATAGAGAAGTTATTTGGTTGATTGAGAGAATAATAAAAAATTATTCTGATAAAAAGAAAGGAATGCCTTTGGGAAACTTAACATCTCAGTTTTTTGCAAATGTTTACTTAAATGAATTAGATTGGTTTGTGAAGAATAAATTGAAAATTAAGTATTATATTAGATATGTTGATGATTTTGTAATCTTATATAATGATTGTAAATTTTTGGAAAAGTATAAGAAGGAAATAGATCTGTTTTTGAAAGAAGATTTGAAAATTGAATTACATCCTGAAAAATCTAAAATTATTTGTTTGAAGAGAGGTGTAAATTTTTTAGGTTTTAGAATATTTTATAATTATAGGTTATTGAAGAAATCAAATATTAAAAATTTTAGGAAGAAGTATGAAAGATTGAAAAAAGAATTTATTGGTGGAAAAATCGATTATGATAAAGTTTATGATTTTATTGAAGGATGGTTAGCTTATGCTAAAAAAGCAAATACTTGTAAGTTGAGAAAGAAGATTGTTAGGAAATTTGAAAAAGATTTTCCAAATGAATTATCTATAAAAGAATATTACAAAATAAAAAAGTATAGTAGATAAAATCTCAGTCATTTGATGAGCTATTCCAAGCAAGCACGTATTGTCATTGCCAAGATGATCATTACCATTAAGCCTAGATCTATTGTCAAGCCTATTCAGGTAAGCAGCACGAAGCACGCACCCAACTGTAGCTTTTTTACTGTATTTTCACCACCACTTCACGTATGTTATGGTTGTATTTATGGCTTTAAAGCCATAGTAAAAAAACATGTAGCTCAGTCAATTAATGACTGAGAATAAATAAAAAGAAATGATTATATAAAATTATTTTGTTTTTGTTAGTAATTCGTATGCTTCTGGAGTAATTTGATCTTGTCTAACAACAATTATACCATTACCTGCATCTGTTCCTTTTCCAGTTAATGTTTCTAAATATGAAGAATTTTTT
>NZCS01000035.1 GCA_002688325.1 archaeon | reverse complement strand
TTGGTTTGGAAAGTATGGAAGATGAGGAAATAGTAAATAATGCTTATGCTGTTTATGATCATATAATTCATTTATTGCCTAAAGAGAAAAATAATATTGAAATAGTTTATTTAAAATTAACAATGGGACCAAGTTTTGAAGTTGGAGTAAAAGATGGAGAAGAAAAGAAAGATAGCTAAGTGGAAAATTGAAAAACTAAAAGAATTGAAAAAGATTCTTGAAGAGAATGATATAATTGGTATTGTTAATTTAGAGAGTGTCCCATGTTTACAATTACAAAGAATAAAGAAACAGTTGAAAGGTAAGATTAGTTTGTTTATGACTAAGAAAAGAATTATGAAGAGAGCTTTGGAAGAGGTTGATAAGAAAAATCTTAGTAAGTTTAGTGAAGAATTAAAAGGAGTTCCTGCTTTGTTGTTTAGTAAAGAAGAACCATTTAGTTTGTTTAATACTTTGAAGAAAAGTAAGACTAAAACTGCTGCTAAACCAGGGCAAGTAGCATTAAATGATATTGTAATTAATAAAGGACCAACTCCGTTTCCACCAGGACCAATAATTGGGGAATTAGGAAGTGTTGGTATTATAGCAAGTGTTGAAGAAGGTAAGGTTGTTGTTCAAGATGATGTTGTTTTAGTTAAAGAAGGAGAAGAAATAAGTTTTGAGAAAGCTGATATTTTGAGTAAGTTGGGTGTTGAACCGATGGAAGTTGGTTTGAATTTAACTACTGTTTATAATAAAGGTGAAATATTAAGTAAAGAAGTTTTAGATATTGATGAAAGTGAATATGTTGAGAATATTGTGAAAGGATATTGGGATGCAATTAATTTAGGTATTGATGTTGGTTATGTTGTTAAAGATAATGTTGAAATGTTAGTTAGTAAAGGAGTTATGGAAGGTAAGGCTTTAGAAGAAAGTATGCCTAGTGTTGAAGATGAAGTTAAGAAAGGTGCTGAAGAAGGAGAGAAATTAAAAGAAGAAGTTGATAAGAAAGAAGAGAACCTTTTAGAAAAAGATTCAGCAAAAGAAGTAAAGAAAGAAGAATCTAAAGTTGAAGAGGAAGAGAAGGTTTTAGAAAAAGATTCAGTAAAAATTGAGAAAAAGGAAGAACCAAAAATTGAGGAAAAACTTAAAGAAGAAATAAAAGAAACTGTTGAAGAAAAGCCTGTTGAAGTTCCAGTAAAAATCGAAAAAAAACCAGATACAGATAAACTTTTAAAGGAAGCTGAAGAAGAAATAATTAAGGAAAGATTAACTGTTGAACCTAAAAAAGAAGAGGTTAAAAAAAATAATGATCCTTTTGATGCTAGAGGTCCTAAAGTAGAGGTTCCTAAAGCGGAAGATTTAATAAAGATGAAAGAGGAGAAAAAAGTGGAAAAAAAGGATAAAATTGATGTTGAAAAATTATTGGAGAGGTAGGAGAATAAAATGGAATACATATATGCAAGTTTGATTTTAAACAAAATCGGAAAAGAAATAACAGAAGAAAATGTTAAAAAGGTTGTTGAAGCAGCTGGTGCTAGTGTTGATGATAATAAAGTTAAGATGGTTGTTGCGGCTTTGAAAGATGTTAATATTGCAGAAGTAATCAAAAATGCAGCTGTACCTGTAGCTAGTGCAAGTGAAAGTGGTAGTGACGAGAAAAAAGAAGAGAAGAAAGAAGAAAAGAACGAAGAAGAAGAGAAGAAAAAAGAAGAACAGGCTTCAGCAGGTTTAGGTAGCTTATTTGGCTAACTAAATTTTTTTTATTTTTAATATTAAGACGCAAAAAATACTGGTTAAAATGGAGAAAAACAAAAAACTTATTGATTTAAAGAAAAAATCAAATAAGTTAAATGTAGAAAAAGAGAAATGGTTTGAAAAGAAAGAAAGTTTAAAAAAAGATATTTCTAAGTTAATTAAAAAAGTTAAAGATCTTAAAAAAGATAAAGAAAAAGTAGATAAAGATATTAAAGAAGTTAAGAAAAAGAGAGATGAAGTTAACAAGGTTGTTAAAAAATTAATTCTTGAAGTTAAAAAATTTGGAGATGTTAAAAAACCAATTATTGATTCTGGTAAAGATTTTAGAAGAGGTAGAAGGGGTTTTAAGGATAAAGATAATTTAAGTATATCTGATGTTAAAAAGAAAATAGATGAGTTAGAATTAAAAGTTGAAACAGAGGCTTTGTCTTTAACTAATGAGAAGAAAGTTATGGAAGAGATTAAGAAGTTAAGGAAGATATTTGATGAAGGTAAAGGAAAAGAAGAAGATAATGATAAGAAAAGAAATTTGAATAAAAATATAGATGTGGAAAGGAAAAAAGCAGAAGAATTACATAAGAAAGTTCAAGATTTGGCTTTGAAAAGTCAAGAAAGTTATAAAAAATTTAAGGAATTTTCTAAAAAGATTAATGATATGAATAAAGAACAAGAAGATGCTTTTGATAAATTCGTTAAGTTTAAGAAAGATTTTATTAAAGTAAGTAATGAGTTAAATAAGAAATTAAAAGGTATGAAGATTAAGAAGAAAAAAGTTGTTGGTAGTAAATTGAAAGAAAAAATGGATAGTGTTGAAGAGAAGTTGAAAAAAGGAGGGAAATTAACTAAAGAGGATTTATTAGTTTTACAAGCAGATGGTTAATTTTCTATAAGAATTTCTTGTTCCATCTTTAAAATTGATTTGTATAATACAACTAGTTTTTGAACTGTTTCGTTTTTAGAATTTAACTGAAAAAGTTTAGCATTTCCTATATTTCTTGTTTGTATTACAATTTGATTTTCTATAAATTTTGGGAATATTCTATATAGAGTTGCCCATCCAATTCCGGAGTTTGTAGCGATATCTGTTAAAGAATAGTCAAAATCTCTACCTGTTATTAAGAAATCTAAGACCCTAATAATTGGTGTATCTCCCAAATATTGTACAAATTTTGTTTTTTCTTTCATGTTTTTATGTTAAAACTTTAGTATTTATAAAACTTTTGTTTTGGAATAGATGTATTTCATAAAAGAAGAAATCTTTATAATGTTCTTTGTTGTTACTTATATTATGGGAGAAGTTGAATTAATTATGAAGGTGGTTTTAGAAAGATTGATTAATTTAAATAAATGGGGTAGTTCGCATTCTGAATGGAATAGAGTTAAGAAAAGTTTACCTTCTCATTTAAAAAATACAAAAAAAGGTATTAAGAATATAGACAAAGCAAGAAAAAGATTAATAAATGAAAGAGTTATGTTTTTTAGTAAGAAAACTGGAGAAGATCATGTGAGTTTAAATTCCAAAATGAAAAAAGAAATTTTTGAGTTTATTGAGAAAAATGAAATAAAGGAGTATTGATAAGATGGTTAATATTGTTGAATGGACTAAAGAATTATTTTTACCGTTAGGTGGATTTGGTTTATTTTTATTAGCTTTTATGGAAGCAAGTTTTTTTCCTGTGCCTCCAGATATCTTATTGATTGTTTTAAGTTTATTAGAGCCTGAAAATATAGGTTTGTTTGTTTTGGTTTGTACATTAGGTAGTGTTTTAGGTGGAGTTTTTGGTTATGGTTTAGGTTATTTTTTTAAGTATGCTTTTGTTGAAAAGATGTTTAGTAAGGATAAAATAGATAAAGTTCATAGATTATATGAGAAACACGGTGTGTTAGCTGTTTTTGTTGGAGGTTTTACTCCAATTCCATTTAAGTTGATTACAATAAGTGCTGGTTTGTTTTATATTGATTTTGTGAAGTTTATTATTGTCGCTTTATTAAGTAGAGGTTTGAGGTTTAGTATAGTTGGGGGTTTGTTGTATTTTTTTAATTCTGCTGTAAAAAGATTTATTGAGAATTATTTTGGTGTTGCTAGTTTGTTAGTTGTGTTTATTGTTTTGCTTGGTTATTGGATTATTTATAAGAAGTTGAAATAAGTTTTATTAAATATTTGATATCTGTGTAAATTGGTATTGTTTTTATTTTGTATAAATTTGTTAGGAAAATCCAGATTAATAGAACATAAACAGATGAAATGAATTTCCATAAGAATAGATGTAAGGAAATGAATGATTCTATGTTGTTATTAATTATTAGTAAAGATAAGATTAAAATTCTTATTAAATTTGCTAGTAAAATTAGTAAAGAACCTAGGAAAAACATTTTGATTCTTGTTTTTAGGATAATTTTTGGAGTTATAATAGTTAAGAATAACAATAATAAGTAAGCTAGGATTGCTAAACATGGTTCTGTTAAAGTTAGGGCAGTTGAATTAATTATTATAGAATTGTTTTGTATTGTTGGGTTGTAGGATGATAAAAAGAAAAAAATTGGGTAAAGAGTTAATGGTGTTAAAATAAAAACTAAAGGTTTATATAAAAGTAATGAAAGTAAAGATAAGATAAGTCTTAAGATTATTGATTTCATTTAGATTGTTAAGTGAAGGATTATTATAAAGGTTGTTCTTTCAAATACAAATTCTTTTAAAGGGTTTTTTGATAGGTTTTTTTATGTTAGATATTAAAGAGTTAAGGAGACAAGTATTTCATTTGTTTTTAGGATTTCTAACTTTGTTATTGTTAATGTTGGGTTGGATTGATGCTAGAATTATTTTTATAGTTTTACTTGTTGGAACTGCTTTAAGTTTTATTAGTTTGAAAGTAAAAGTTCCTATTTTAAATTGGTTTTTAGAGAAATTTGATAAAAGAGATAATAAATTACCTGGAAGGGGAGCAATGTTTTTTGTTATGGGAGTTTTATTGGTTTTGAAATTATTTCCAGAGAATATTGCTTATGCTAGTATAATGATATTAACTTTGGGTGATGCTTTTTCTCATTTGTTTGGTAGATTTGGTAAGGTTAAGAATATATTTAATGGAAGGAAGAAATTAGAAGGAAGTATTTTAGGAGTGTTGTTTGCATTTTTAGGTGCAGTATTATTTGTTCCTGTTTCGTATGCTTTTTTTGGAAGTTTGGTTGCTATGTTTGTTGAGACTATAGAATTTAGAATGAGTGATAGTCCTGTTGATGATAATATATTGGTTCCTTTAGTTAGTGGAACAGTGATGTATTTGATTGATACTGGTTTTATTATGTTTTTTTAGGGAAGTTTGTTATTAAAGTAAAAATCTTTTAAAAAGTCTATATCTAACTGTTTTTAGTAAAAATTTAGAAATTATCGTAAGCTTTATATAGGGGTCTTAACTTTTCAATGGCAACATATTAATAAAATAAATATTGGGGGGAAACTAAATGAAAAAATTATTAATTTTTGGAATTTTAGCTATCTTGTTAGCTTTTTCTGTAAGTGCTGCGCCGGCAATAAATGGTGCTATTCCAGATCAAACTAAGGATGAAGATAGTAGCGCATGGACTTTAGATTTAAGTAATTATGAAGTAGCCTTAAATGGTGAAACAGATCTAGAGTTAGATTGGAGTGTTTCAGAAGTAGACAGTGATAAAATAACTGCAGTTTTGGACAATGATATGAATGTTATTACATTTACTCCAAAAGTAAACGCAGTTGGTTCAGATACTATCAAATTAACTTTAACTAGTGCAATTGATAGTGTAACTGATGACCAAACAATTACTGTTACATTAAATGCAGTAAATGATGCACCTGTTTTTAACACAGTACCAAGTCAAGAGTGGAAAGAAGGTGAAAGTTTAACTTTAGATTTGAGTGCTTATGCTACAGATGTAGATGGAGATTCATTAACATATACTGTTAAAGAATCACCTGAAGATATTACTGTAGGTATAGTTGGAAGTGTAGCAACATTAACACCTGATAAAAATAGTTTTAAAGGTGAAGATGAGGTTATGTTTAGTGTTAGTGATGGTAGTGTAACTGTAGATAGTAATGCTATTGAGTTAATTGTATTAGACGAAGATGTAATGTGTGAAGAAGGAGATAGAGGAGACGTAAGTATTAGCGATATTGATGAACCTGATGATGGTGATGAGTTTAAACCAGGGGAAAAAATAGAAGTTAAAATTGAAGTCTCAAATAATGACAATGATGATGTAGATGTTGTTGTTGAAGCTGTTTTATATGATAAGGAAAAAGGAAAAGTCTTAGATAGAGCAGAAATGGAAGATAATATTGACGAAGACGATGAAATGGACTTTGAATTAGAATTAATGGTTCCTTATGATGTAGAAGCTAGCTCAAGTAGATACGCTATTTTCTTAAAAGCATATGAAGATGGAGATGAAGATGTAAACTGTGGTTCTGAATTAATAGATATTGAAGTTGATAAAGAATCGCATGAAATTGCAATTGAAACTTTTAATTTGAATCCTTCAACTGCTATTTGTGGAGATACAGTAAGTGCAACTGTTAAGTTATTTAACATTGGAGAAAAAGATGAAGATGATGTTATTGTAACTTTAATAGATCCGGACTTGGGTGTTGAAGTAAGTAGTGAAGAATTTGAAATTGATGAAGAAGATGACTATGTAGTTAGATTAAGCTTTAAAGTACCTGAAAATGTAAAAGCAGGAACTTATGGGTTAGTAGTTGGTGCAGAGTATAATAATGGAAGAGATGTTGCTGACGAAAAAGGAGCTACTTTAGTTGTTGAAAATTGTAGAGATGCTAAAGTCTTTAATCTGAATTTTGCAGGAACAAATACACTAAGTTTAAGTATGGGTTTGAATGACGAAGCTAGATATAGTGGATCAGGTGTAGTTGTTAAAGAAATTGTAAGTAACTTAGTTAGGTTAGATGTAGATGGAAAAGAAGTTGGATTAAGTGTAGGTGGAAGTGAAGTATTAAGTGATGATTTGAAAGTTAGCTTAAATAGTGTAACTGATATAGCTTCATTAACATTTACAAAGTTATCAAGTGGTTCAACTTTTGTACCTGTAGAAAGAGAATCTGATTTGACTACAACTTTGTTAATCGTAGGGGATGCAGTACTGGTTATTGTTTTAATAATAATCTTAGTAATTGTATTTTCTAGGAAAAAGAAATAAACTTTTTTTCTTTTCTTTTTTTATTATATACTTTGTAAGAGAATAAACTTTATATATTCTAACTGTTTGAGTGTTAATAATTTTAAATAAAAAAAGGAGGTTGATAATATGAAAAAACTTTTAGTTCTTTTAGTGGTTTTGAGTTTAGTTAGTGTTGGTTTGGTAATGGCAGATAGTCAGGCTATTGGTGGAGATGTAAACAGTTTTGTTGAATTTAATCTTTTGGATACTGATGTAGATTATGGCTCTGTAAATCCTGGAGCAACTTCAGATCCTCAAAATAATAGAATTGAAGTAACTGAAAATAACAATGTTGATTTTTCAATAGACATAACTTTAACAGAAGATACAAGTACTTTATTTGAAAATCTTTATTTTGATTTAGATGGATCTTCAACTTATGAAGAAATAGAAAAATTAGATGAAGTTTTGGTGTTGCCTATAACAAATCAAGAAGGATTATTTACTGAAACTTTAACTTCTGTATTAAAAGTTCCACCAGGTTTTGCTCCAGTGGTAGATGCAACAGGAATAATAACTTATACTATAACCGGTGTGATATGAAATGAAAACTAATTTTATTTTTTTATTTTTTATTTTAATTTTAGTAAATGGAGTTATAGCAACGGGTTTTTCTCCAACAAAATTAGTTTATGAATTAAAAGAGAATGAAGAAGGATGTAAAACTGTAACTGTAAATTCAGAGTCAGAAAAAATAACTGTTTTAGATAAATGGGCAGAAAATAAAGATATGGAATGGAAAGTTAGTTTGTTTGAAGAAGAAAGTTCTTATCACGGAATATCAATAGATTATCAAGAAGAATTAATAAGTGAGGATAAAGTTGAGGTTTGTTTAGAAGGAAGTAAATCAGGAGAGCATCATGGTGTTTTATTATTAAGAGAAGAGCAAGAAGGAAATTCTGTTGTTCAGATGGGTGTTTGGTTAAAAGCTACAATAGAAGGAAAAGAAGTTGTTGAATCTAATCCATCTTCTGGGAGTTCTGGTGGAGGAAGTTCAGGTGGATCAAGTTATACAGAAGTTGAAGAAGAATCAAAAGAAGAAGTTAAAGTAGAAGAAAAACAAGTAGTAGAAAATATACAAGAGAGTATAGATGAAAATATAAATGAGGAAGAAAATAAAATAACAGGAAAAGTTGTTAAAGAAAATAAAACAAACTTTGCTTGGTTTGCTATTCCAGTTGCATTAGTAATTTTAACAGTTATAATAATCTTAATTAAGAAAAAATGAAACAAATAATTTTAACAATCATTGGAATTTTATTAGTAAGTGGGGTGATAGCTGTTACTATGGAACAAGTTGTTACTGTAACTGTGATAGATGTGAATTTAATAGATATTATATCTCCTTTGGAGAATGATGAATTTGGAGATGATAAAGTTTTAATTAATGTAAAATTGAATCAAGAGTTTGAGAAATTATATTATTCTGATAATGGTGGAAGATATAGAAGATTGTGTAAAAATTGTGATGAATATGAAGATGAAAAAAGATTTAAAGATGGTTTTCATGATTTGAGTATTAGAACTACTGATGAAAATGATTTAGAAAGGTTTGAAAGTGTTAATTTTTTTGTAGATGAAACAGAACCAGATATTGATGGTGTAGAACCTAGAAGATATTGTAATGGAAGTTTTATTGTAGAATATGAAGAGGAATATTTAGAAGATGTTACATTTTATTGGAAGGAAGTTAGTGATATAGAGTATAATGAAGTAAATTTAGAAGGTTGTGAAAGTGGAGAAGAGGTTTTTTGTAGTGTAGATGTGAATTTACCTGAAGAAGAAATTGAATATTTCTTTATAGTTTCAGATAAGTTTAGTGAAGATGTTTCTAGAAACAGAGAATGTTTGGTTGATACTATTGCTCCTGCAATTTTAAATGTAAGTTATGAAATAGATGGAAGATATGTTTATTTTGAAATTGAGTTAGATTCTGAAGCTAGATATTTGAAATATATGGAAGATGGCAGAGAGAAAAGATTATGTAGTACTTGTGATAGTTATGGGATTGAAAGAGAGAAAAGGAAGAGATTTAGTAGAGGTGTTCATGAAATAGTTATATTTACTGAAGATAGAACTGGGAATAAAGATTTCTGGGAAGTTGAGTTTGAAATTTAGACAAGTAGTGGTTACAAAGTTTTAAATAATTTTATGTATTTGTTAATATACTAGAGGTTGATTATGAGAAAATATTTATTGTTCTTAATATTGATATTAATTAGTTCTAGTGTTTTTTCTTTGAGTTTTGTTGAAACTTTTTCAAATGATGAAGATGTTGTTTATGGAGATAAAGATAAAGGGATAAATTTTACAAGTGTTTGGGTTGATGCTACATATGTTTTGGCTAATTTTAGTAATGTTGATAATGGAAGTGGAAATAAAACAATTCTTGGTAAAAAAATAAGTTCTACAAAATATGAATTTTATTATGAAATTAATGTAAGTGTTGGCGATGGAATTTATAAGATTCCTATAACTGGTTTTGGGAGTGAGTTAATGAATGACTCTTTTGAAGTTGTGATCGATAATACGCCCCCTACAATAAAATTTCCAAAAAGAAATCCTGAGATAGTTTTTGATTATACAAATGTTGAATTAAAATATAATATAACTGATGAAAATGGGTTAAAAGAAGTTTTTATTAGAGGTAATTGGTCGGGAGTTTGGGAAAGTTATGTTCCAAATGGAATTTTAACCGAGATTACTTATAGTCATATGATTAATAATTCTTATTTAGAAGAAGGTGAATTGGTAACTTGGGATTATTTTGCAATTGATAAAGCTAATAATGAAAAGAATGGAAATAACAATAAATTTAGGGTTAAAAACAGAACAAAAATAATTTTAGATCCTGAAAGTCCAAATGGTAAGAATGGATATTATGTTAGTTTACCTTTGATAATTTTGAAACCAGATAATACTTCTGTTAATACTTGGTATAGGTGGAATGCAAGAAGTGTTAATAAATATTTAGTTCCTTTTTATTTTAATTGGAGTAATACTTTAGGTGGTGTAGAAGAAATAAATTATTTTTCAGAATTTTTTGGAAGTTCTATAAATGAAACTGTACAGAATAAAACAATAAAAGTTGATATTACAAAACCAGAAATAAAAGATGTTTATCCTGCGAATAATTCTGTTGTGGTTAGTGATCTAGTTAATATTTCTGTTTTATTAGATGATATTTATGAAAGTAATTCTGGGATTAATGAAAGTTCTTTGATTTTTAAAATAAATAATGTTGAGAAGAATTTGTCTGTAAGTGAGATTTCAAAACAGAAAAGTAGTGTTTCTTATTATGGTTCTTTTTTAGATGGCACGTATAATATATCTTTGTACTTAGAAGATAATGCTGGATGGAGTAATTATTTGAATTGGAGTTTTTATGTTAATAATTCTAAAATTTTTGATATTGTTGTAAGTTCTCCTGTTGGGATGAATAATGAGAAAAAAATATTGTTGAATGTTAGTTTAGATGAAGAAGGTGAAATTTGGTATAAAACTAGAAAAAGATTTAAGAGATTGTGTAAAGATTGTGATAGTTATTTGAGGAAGAAAAGTTTTGGTGAAGGTTGGAATAATATAACTGTTAGGGCTGTGGATGAATTTGGGAATTATAATGAAGAAAATATTAGTTTTTTTGTTGATAGTAAGGAACCTAAGATAAGGAAAGTTGAACCTAGGAAAGGTTATGTTAATGGTGAGTTTTTAATTAAGTATAGTGAAGATAATGTTGAGAAGGTAAGTTTGTTTTATAATGGAACCGTTGTTAAGGATTGTGAAAGTGGAAAAAATAAAGAGTGTGTTTTTGAAGTTAATTTGAGTGATTATGAAGGTAGTGAAATTAGTTATTATTTTGAAATTGAAGATATTGTAGGAAATAAAGATAGATCTAGGGATTATGAAGTTGTTGTTGATAGTGTTGGTGTTGAAATAATTGAGTTGAATTATTCTGTAGTTGAGAATTATGTTTATTTTGAAATTGAGTTAGATTCTGAAGCTAGATATTTGAAGTATGTTGAAGATGATAGAGAAAGAAAGTTATGTAGTAGATGTGATAGTTATGGTATTGAAAGAGTTAGGAAGAAAAGGTTTAGTGAAGGAATACATAATATAACTGTTTTTAGTGAAGATGAAGCTGGGAATAGGGATGAAGAGGAAATCGAGTTTGATATTGATTATTAATATTAGATTTAACAGTTCTTTTTTTGTATAAAAATAAGAAGACTCTTCTATTCTCTAAACTATGTAACTGTTCTATAGTGTTATAATATAACTATCGTATGCTAATAATATTTATATAAAAGTTTTAGTTGTTGTTTTGTAATGAGAAACATTAGAAGACTTTGAAAAGAAGTGATGGCGTTTTCTCGTAATAATAAATAAAATAAAAAAACTATGGAGGAATAGAAAAATGAAAAAAATATTGAGTATATTGGTTACTTTGATTTTAGCTATGGCAGTATTACCAGCTACAATCGGAGTAAGCACTGGAACAGGTATTGGTGTAGAAATTACACCAGAAGATTTTGACCCAAGAGCTTGGTTATGTGCTCCTAGAGTTGTTTTAGATGATGACTTAGAGCCTGGAAGAGCTACTGGAGAAGGAGACGATATGACTGAAAGAACAAACAATTATGCTTTTGAAGGTGAACAGATCGGTGTAGATGTTTTGGTTTTAGACAAAAACAAAATGGAAGGTATGGAAGTATATATGACTGTTGATGGAGATATAGAAGTAAATTGTAAGTTAAAAGAAAGAGGACCAACAAGTATTGATTCTTGTAATGCAAGAATTGATGAAGAAGTTGTAGATCCTTCTAGCAGCAATTGGCAAGGAAACTGGGCTGAAGTAGCTTCATTGTATGAGTGTTTGTTAACTGTTGAAACACCAGCAACAATGCAAGGAGAATTTTGGATCTCTGCTGTCGCAGAAGATTTGGATGGAAATGATGTTGAAGTTGATGAAACAGAACTATGGTTTTTAAACCCAATAATTGCTTTAGGTATTAGTGGTAGTGTTGAATTCGAAGATGTAAGACCTGGAACAAGTGCTTATTCAGATACAATAGCTGTTACAAATGATGCAGAAGACGGTAGTGGTGTAACAATGGATATGTTCATTGGTGGAACAAACTTTTATGACAATGACAATGTAGGAACTAAATGTCCAGATAGTAATGTCTTAGATTTGAGTAGATTCTCTTATCACGCAGTTAGTGGAGCTTATTCAACAAGAGATGATGCAAGATCTGATGTAGAAGGATATGTGGGTATTGGATATGCAAATGGATTCAATGATCCGAATTTGTTCTATGATGTATATGAAGTTATACAAGCTGGTCCAGCAATCCCTGGTGGATACTATGGAGCAAACTTGTTAGCACCTGGAGCAGATATGTCTGTTACATTTAGACTAAACTTGCCTGTACCATGTAATGCAGATAACTTCGACGATGGAAGCATAGACTTTTATGGAGAAGCTGTATAAACCAACTTTTTTTCTTTTTTTTCTTTTTTTAAAAAAAGTTTAACCAAAAAAGAACCTTTTAGAAAAACGTTCACGAAAAATAAAATGAAAAAAATATTCTTTTATGGATTTGTAATATTTATGATTTTGATAATGGTTTCTGGAGTTTTTGGATATAAAAAATTATGTTTAAAAGAAGGACAATATGTTCCTTTACCACCTAATAATCCTTTGTATATTTGTGGTTATACAAGATGTGATATATGTGTAGATGATAATTATTATCCTGCCCATCCTGCAAGATGTAATGCTATCAAAGGATGTGAAGAGTTAGGAGAAGATGGAGAGATTTTACCTTTAAGTATGGTTGTTGATAAGCCAGATGATATTATTTATGAAGATAACAAAGTTTTATTTGATATTGATTTAAGCAAACCTGCTCAGTTATATTATACTATAGAAGGAGAAGAAAAAAAAGCATGTTCAAGATGTAGTTCTTATAAAAAAGAAAAAAGAATGGATGATGGAATTCATAATATTACTTTTAGAGCAGTTTTTGATGAAGAAATAATTTATGATTCAGTAAGTTTTGAAGTAGATAGTAAAAAACCTAAAATTAGAGATATTTTTCCAGAAAGAGGTTTTGCTAATGGTAAATTTATAATAGAATATGATGAGTTAAATTTAAAAAAAGTAAAATTATTTTATGGAGAAAATTCTTTAAATGTTGTACAAAAAATAGATTGTAGTTCTGGAAAAAAACAAGTTTGTGAGTTTGAAGTAGATTTAACAGGATTTAATGAAGTTTTTTATTATTTTGAATTAGAAGATAATTTTAGAACAGTTAGATCTGAAGTAATAGAATTAGATGTAGATTTAGAAAAACCAATTTTAACAATTAATACTTTCAATGATTTATATCCAGATAGAAAAGTTGAATTTGATTTAGAGGTTAATGAAGATGTAGATTTATTATATTATGATTATGGAACAGAAAAAGAAAAGAAATTATGTAGTAGATGTGATTCTTATAATAAAAAAATAAGTTTTAAAGATGGTTATTATGATTTAGATATAATAGCAAGAGATAAAGCAGGAAATGAAGATAGAAAACATGTTTCTTTTGCGGTTGATAGTAAGAAACCAAAGATAAGAAAAACAGAACCAAGAAGAGGTTTTGCTAATGGTAAATTTATAATTGAATATGATGAGATAAATTTAGAAGGTGTTAGTTTATTTTATAATGGGGATGAAAAAATTTTAGATTGCGATTCTGGATATAAAAAAGAATGTGAAGCTAATATTAATTTAAATGGATTTACAGAAGTTAGTTATTATTTTGTTGTAAGGGATAGTTATTATGCTGTATCTTCAAGAGTTTATGAATTAGAAGTTGATGTTGAAGCTCCTGTTTTTACTAAATTTGAGTATATAATAGATGGTAGGTATGTTTATTTTGATATTGAAGTTAGTGAGGAAGTTGATTTAGAGTATAAAGATGTTTTAGATAAAAGACCTAGATGGAGAACTTTGAAAAGAGGAAAAGATAGTTATGAAGGAAGGAAAAGTTTTAGAGAAGGAAGTCACGAGGTTATAGTAAGGGGTTTAGATGAAGCAGGGAATATAGTTGTTGAAACATTTAGTTTTGTAGTATAATAATATTTAAATAATATTTAACTATTATATAATAAAAAAAGAGTACGGAGGGGTTTAAATGAAAAAAATAGGTGTAATGTTAATATTTCTTTTAATAGTTGGAACAGTTTCTGTAATAGCGGTTGGTCAAATTAATTATGAAAGGTACCCAACTTATAATCCAAAATTAGGAGTTCCTTTTGGGTGGGATGTACCTTTACCTGGTTCACCTGAAATTTTTATAACAGCATGTAATGATGGAAAAGATAATGATGGTGATGGTTTTATAGATTTTATGGATTGGGGTTGTAAAAATTCTAGAGATAATAGTGAAAAAGGAAACAAGTATAATTGTGATGATGGAAAAGATAATGATGGTGATGGAAAAATAGATCTTAATGATCCTGGATGTTCAAGTGCTTTGGATAATACTGAAAAAGATTTAGTGCCTTTGGTTGTATATGATTGTAATGATGAAAAAGATAATGATGGTGATGGATTGATTGATTTATTGGATCCGGGTTGTAAAAATTCTAAAGATAATTCTGAGAAAGGTCCTAAATATAATTGTGATGATGGTTTAGATAATGATGGCGATG
>NZCS01000034.1 GCA_002688325.1 archaeon | reverse complement strand
GTCTAAGAGGAAGGAAGTTATAGTACGAGAGGAACTAACTTTCGAGGCCTCTGGTGATTGGTTATCTGATAAGGTAGGCCAAGCAGCTACGCCTTAAATCATAACTCCTGAAAGCATCTAAGGAGGAAAGATCCCTCAAAAAGAGACATTAGAGGTACCCATATAACATGGGTTTGATAGGACTGTGATGTAAGTGTCGAGGCAACGAGACATTCAGTCAGCAGTTACTAATAACTTCACTTTGGATCTACTTATGTTTACCTTTTTTAAAAAATAAGAATTCTATTAAACTAATGATCTTGGATCTGTTCCATTATATTCAGAACGACCATCACAATCGGGACAATAAGAGTCTAAATACTTTTTTTTAGTGGGGGCACTACACATTCCACATCTCTCAGCAAGGTCATTCAAAAGAAGAGCAAAATCATCAACCATATTATTTCCCCCAAACCTAGATTCGGAATATTTATTATAAGGTCTATAAGGAAACCTCTCTCTAGCTTCATCTTGGGATAAGGGTTTAACAACAACTGTAACTTCTTTCCGAACTTCCGTCCCAAGGGTTTTTTTCTCAGTTTTGCTCTCCAAATCCATAGAAGAACCAAGAGAAGGTTATTTATAACATATTATATTATTTTTAATATATTTTTAAAAATAATTTTTAATTTACAAATAGTAATCTTTATAAACCCAATAAAATTTGTTAGATTATCATAAATTACAAGGGGGAAAATTTAGAATGGCAAAAGAAAAACCACACATAAATATAGTGTTTATAGGTCATGTTGACCACGGTAAATCTACTACTGTAGGTAGACTTATGTATGATTCTGGTTCAATTGATGAACAAACTATGAGAAAGTTAAAGGAGAAAGCAGAACAATTAGGAAAAGGTGGATTTGAATTCGCTTTCGTTATGGATAACTTAAAAGAAGAAAGAGAAAGAGGAGTTACCATAGATTTAGCTCATAAGAAATTTGTTACAAACAAATTTGAGTACACAATTATAGACGCACCAGGACACAAAGACTTTATTAAAAATATGATTACAGGTGCATCACAAGCTGACGTTGGTGTTCTAGTTGTTGCAGCATCAGATGGTGTTATGGAACAAACAAAAGAACACATTTGGTTAGCAAGAACATTAGGAGTTAACCAATTAGCAGTTGCTGTTAATAAAATGGACACAGTAAACTATGATGAAGCTAAATTCAAGAAAGTTCAAGAAGAGGTTTCTCAAGTTCTAAAAACAGCAGGTTACAACATAGACGATGTTAAATTTATTTCAATAAGTGCTCTACAAGGGGACAACATTGCTAAGAAATCTGATAAGATGGATTGGTACAAAGGTCCAACATTACTAGAGTTACTAGATGAATTTAAGGAGCCTGAAAAGCCAACAAATTTACCACTAAGATTACCTATACAAGATGTATATAACATCACAGGTATTGGAGTAGTTCCTGTTGGAAGAGTTGAAACAGGTGTTATGAAAATTGGTGACAAGGTTATAGTAGTTCCTGGAAGAGAAGGTAAAGGTGTAAAAGGGGAATGTAAATCCATAGAAATGCATCATGAACAAATTAAAGAAGCAATTCCAGGTGATAACATTGGATTTTCAGTAAGAGGTATTGGTAAGAAAGACATTGCAAGAGGAGATGTACTAGGTACAGAAGACAATGTCCCAACAATAGCTACTGAATTCACAGCACAAATTGTTGTACTAAATCACCCAACTGTTGTTACAGTAGGATACACACCAGTATTTCATGTACACACAGCACAAGTAGCATGTCAGTTCACAGAGATTCTAGCTAAGATGGATCCTGCAACAGGACAAGTTATACAAGAAAAACCAGATATGCTAAAGAATGGTGAAGCTGCAAAAGTTAAGTTAAAACCACAAAAGCCAATGGTAATCGAAAAACAAGGCGAAATACCACAAATGGCAAGGTTTGCTATAAGAGATGCAGGAAGCACCGTAGCAGCTGGAATGTGTATTGATTTAATAAAGAAAGAAATTTAATTTTTTTTATTTTTATAAAGAGGTTGATTAAGAGAGACAAAGATGGATTCAAAACAATCTCTAGAAGTTGTAGGAACCTTATTAACTGGATTAGTCGTAACAGACGTAGCCCATTCACAATTACCTTTTTTCACAGGTCAAAGAGCTCCTAAAACTTACGTTCTAGAAAACAGGTTTGAGGTCACAAAAGATAATGGAATTAAAGATATAGGCATCGTTAAAACTTTTAGAAATGAAGTCCCTATTTGGGTCTATTTAGGAAATTCTTATAGTGAAAGAGGATTAGGAGATTTATTTTACGGAACAGGACTAGTATTAAACTTTAGAGACAGAGTTTATATGTTATCAACATTAGAAGGTTCTGACGGTGAAATTAATGGAGGAACTCTATATTCAACTTCACATTTAGGAAAAGGTTATCATGTTGATGTAAGTCCAAGTCTAGATGAAAATGGAAATCATAAGATCACAAATTTTAATTTAGGTAAAACATATAAGGGAGTAACTTTTGGAGTAAGTTCTAGTCATCAAAATAAAAGATTTAGAGATTTGAAAGACACAGATGTGAGAGTTGCTAAAATAGGTAAAGGAAATTTTATTTCTGGAAGTGTTAATTTTGGAAAGAAGAAAGTTAGAGTTTCATTCCAAAAAGCAATCAGATAAACTTTTTAGTTAACTTTATAAATCTAATTTTTTCTTTAATATAAAATGCAAAAAGCAAGAATAAAGTTAGCAAGCAATAATATAGATCAATTAAATGAAATTATAGATTCCATTCAAGATATCGCTAAAAAAACTAAAGTTAAATTACAAGGTCCAATGCCTATGCCTAGCAAAAAATTAAAATTAACCACAAGGAAAACACCATGTGGAAGAGGAAAAGCAACATGGGACAGATTTGAAATGAGAATCCATAAAAGGCTTATTGATCTAAAAGTAGATGAAAGAGCATTAAGATTAATCATGAAAGTTCCAATACCCGAATCAGTTAATATTTCAATAGAACTATTAGAATGAATCTAAACGACATTGTTCTTCGAATTATAGTTTTCATAATTATTATATTATTAGGTTTAGTTGTTAGTAAAGTTATTACAAATTTAATAAGAAAAGGAGTAAAAGAATTTGAACTTGGTAAAGTTTTTAAAAAAGCAGAAATAAAATATCATCCTGAAAGATTCTTACCTTCTCTAGCTAAGTATATTATTTACCTACTAACTATCATAATCGCACTGAATGCAGTTGGGATTACCAAAATTGTACTCTATGTAATTATAATCATTCTAATATTAAGTATAATTGGTTATGTTTTAGTATCTATGAGAGATTTAATTTCAAATTGGTTAGCTGGATTTAAAGTCAAGAAGAAATATAAAGTTGGAGATAGTTTAAAATATAAGAAAATTACAGGAAAAGTAGTTCATATGAATTTAGTTGAGTTACAAATACAAACCAAAAAGGAATTGATATATATTCCTTACAAATTATTAAAATGAAAGTAATATTCGGTGGAAAAGATCCAGTAAATAGAAAAGCTGTGGAAAATAAAACAGTAGATATTCTAATGCATCCAGAAAAAGGAAGAAATAAAGATTTTATGAAATCAAGGAATTCTGGACTAAATCAAGTCCTATGTAAATTAGCAAATAAAAACAACGTAGCCATTGGATTCGATTTTAATCATCTATTAAGAGCCAAAGAATCTCAAAGACCAAACATTTTAGGAAGAATGAAATTCAATGTTAAGTTATGTAACAAATATAATGTAAAAATGTATGTTTGCAATTCTAAAAAAAACAAAACAGAAATAAGAAGTGATCACGATCTAGAAGCTTTTGGAAGAGTTCTAGGTATGAGAAAAGCAAAAATTAAGAAATTCGAATACTAAATAACTCCAAGTTTTTTTCCTGCTCTTTCAAATGCTTCGATAACATAATCAATTTGTTCAGAAGTATGAGTAGCCATACAACTTAATCTAAGTCTTCCATCTTCTTTTGAAACTGCAGGCCATACAACAGGATTAGTAAAAACCTTCTCTGATTTTAACAAATCTCTTCCTAATTGTAAAGTAAGCATCTGTTCTCCAACGTTAACAGGAACTATTGGAGTAGAACTATCCCCTGTATCATATCCTAATGAAACCAATCCTTCCTTAAGTCGTTTTGAATTTTCCATTAAATTTTCTCTTCTCCAATTCTCTTTTTGATTAAGTTCTAAGGCCTTAAGTACTATAGCAACGGAAGCAGGAGGAAGACTAGCACTAAACATAACTGGAGTTGATCTATGTTTAACAAACTCAATAGTATCTTTATCACCTGCGATAAACCCCCCAATAGAAGCCAAAGATTTACTAAATGTTGCCATATAAATATCCACCTCATTTTCTAAACCATATAGTTCTGTAGCTCCCATACCTCTCTCCCCTAAGACTCCTATAGAATGAGCCTCATCAACCATTAATGCGGCTCCATATTGATCACATAATTTAGAAATTTCAGGAAGTTTACCAATATCCCCATGCATACTATAAACTCCTTCCACAACAACAAGAATGTTATCACTTAAATCTTTAGATCTTTTTAATTTACATTCTAAGTCTCCCATATCATTGTGTTTAAAATTAAATTTTTTTCCAAAAGAAATTCTTCTACCTGTAGTAATACTTGCGTGATCAAGTGTATCAGTTACAACAACATCATTTCTACCCACAATAGCAGGAATAGTACCAGAATTAGCATAAAATCCAGTACTTGACAAAAGAGCAGCCTTATTTCCAGTTGCCTTAGCAAGAGTCTCCTGCAATTCAATATGAATATCTAAAGTGCCATTAAGGAACATAGAACCTGTACATCCAGAACCATACTTTCTCAATGCTTTTTCTCCAGCTTCGATTACTCTTTTATCATTTGTAAGTCCAAGATAATTATTAGAACCCATCATAACAACTCCTTTAAGAATCTCTCCATCAAAGTACATATCCATTTCAGGACCTACCATAGATGAGAGTGGATTAAAATAACTATAAAGCCCCGCGGCCTTAACAGGATCTACCACTTCACTCAGAAAAGTCTTGGTATTATTCAATATTGGTTTCTTTCCCATGGTTGTTACTCCTCAAAAATAATATACATTATAAGGGGGTTCATTCTCCCTTTATATACCTTTTGATACCTTTTAATTATAAGTTTTTCAACTTAATAATAACATTTTTATACTAATATATTTAATAAAATATATTACAAAGAGGTGAAATATATGGTTACTAGAAAAAAAACTACTTCAAAAACAAGTTCTCATCACGAACAACTATTACACCAATTAATCGAAAACACTGTTCTATTACAAAAGAAGGATGCGGAGTTAATGACTTCTACTAAAAAACTAATAACAAAGATAGACCGAATGCTAAACGTATTTGAAGAAGCTTCCAAACATGTAATGGAGGTATCTGAAGACAAAAGAGTAGCAGAACTAACAGATAAATTAGACGACTTACTCCAACAAAATAAGACGATAGCAAAGGGACTAATAATGTTAGAACAGTATGTAAGAAAAAGAACTCCTGTTTAACATGTCAATAGAATTTATTAGAGATGAATTTCTTGAAGGTAAGAAAGAGGAATTGGATCACATAAATAAAGAGTTATCTAAAAGAGTTAAGAAAAAACCAAAAAGAGATGTCATTTTCTTAAGAAGATTTACATTAGCTTTACTGGGACAATATGATATAAGGAAAAAACATTTACATAGAAAACAAGATGAGATAGATATCCTAAATAGAAGAATAACACATGAAACAAAACACATACATCAATTTAGAAGACCAATTCAAAGATTAATGCCAAGTCCACCAATGAATATTCCTACACCTTCAGGATTGAACATTCCAATGCCAATGAAAAAAACATTACAAATTCCTAATCCATTAGAAAAGAAAAAAGTTAACAAAGAAACTAATATTCCGACGCCTTTATAGAACTTTGTTCACCAAGTTGTTCTAAAGAATTATAACCCACAAATTCACAATTTCTTCCAAAAGCCAAAGAGCATCCATATTTATCTGAATCATAATGAGGACAATCATTAGGAACAACACAATCTCTTCCATTAATTAAGACCACATCATTTCCAAGACTACCACACCATTCAATTCTCTCTTCTATATCTTCAGGTATATTATTTGTATCTTCAACCATTTTACACTAAAATATTATTTCCCATTTAAAAATCTTTCTATCTATAACTATTAAAAAGAAGTAATTATTTTATCCAAACAGTCTTAACTTGATCAATTCTCCATCCAGGCTTAATATCAATATTTTTTTCTATTCTTCTTTTCTTATATTCTAAAATCCCTTGCCAACCAATCATTGCTGCATGATCTCCACTATATTTCACAGGAACAGGATAAAATTTAGCTTTTCTTTCTTTACACATTATTTTTAACATCTCACACAACCTTTGATTTGCAGCTACACCCCCAATTAACAAAACTTCATTCTTATCACAATGAGCTAATGCTCTTTCAGTAACTTCCACTAACATAGCAAACATTGTTTCTTGCAAAGAATAACATAAATCTTCCTTACTTTCTCCTTTCTTAAATAAATTAATAGCATGTGTAACAATCCCTGAGAACTCAACATCCATCCCCTTAACAGTATAAGGTAATTCAACATACTTCTTACCTAATTTTGCTAAACTTTCTATCTTAGGCCCTGCAGGAAATCCTAAACCTAAAGCCCTTCCAAATTTATCTAAAGCATTACCTAAAGCTATGCTTAAACATTCTCCAAATATTCTGTATTTTCCTCCTTCATGAGCAATTATTTGTGAATTAGCTCCAGAAACAAATACAAAAACAGGGTTTTTTGCCTTAGTCATTAATTTTCCAATTTCTAAATGTGCACAAATATGGTTTACACCTATTAAAGGGATGCTAAACTTTTTACTAAATTCCTTACTTAGTTTCATACCTTCTACTAAAGATAAAGGTAAACCAGGACCTTGACTGAAGGAGATTAATTTAATGTCTCCTATTTTTATTTTAGCTTTCTTTATTGCTTCCAAAATAACAGTATCACCTATATTTTCATGATGATCTGCTACCTTTCTTGGTTCTAGACCTTCTTTTTCAGTTTGATACATATCTCGTATATCTGAAAGTATTTTACCTTTTGAGTTTATGACAGAAGCTCCAAAAGTATGTGCTGTGGATTCTATTGCTAATGTTAACATAAAAAGAATTAGTAATTAAAGTTTTTAAACCTATTTCTTAACCCTTCTTCTATAAAAATCAGCTAAGAATATATTTTCTGTAAACAAACCAGCAGGTATACCTACTAAAATTATACTCATAATTAAAAACACAATAAACAACAAAATACTCTTTAATACAGCCATAATATAATCCACAAAATGATCAAAAACATATTTTACAACCCTAAATTCAAAATATGAACCTACAGTTTCTTTAACAAAGAAATTTATAGTCAACATAGGAATTATAAATAACTCTAAAAAGGTCCTAACAACAGCTCCAAGGGCTGGAATAACGTTAAAGATAATAGCAATTGCCGCATATGCTAATGCAAAAGGAATAGACTTCAAAAACATGAAAAATCCTAATTTTAAATCATTTTTAAAATTAAAAAAAGGCAATTTCTTAAATTTACCTTTAGCAAATTCTTTAATAATTCTAATACCATATCCTCCTAAAGCAAACCAGCCAATAATAGGTACTAATAACCATAGAATATTCCATAAACCTCTTGCTCTTTTAAAAGGATAATCAAAAGCAGTCTTAAACTTTAGTATATTTTTTTTAGTCACACGTTTCTTCATAAATATAAGAAATTTGATTAATTTATAAATTTAACTTATTCCCCATTAACAACCTTAGCTATACTCACTACTTTATCATTTTCACCTAACTTAATCAATCTAATACCACTAGTATTTCTCCCAATATTCTTAAACTGACTAACCTTAACTCTAATAGTAATTCCTTTCAAAGTAATAAACATTAATTCATCATCATCAAATACATTTTTCACGCCAACAACTCCATCATTCCTTGAATCATTATAAATAAACTTAGTTTTAATATTAAGAACCCCTTTACCACCTCTATGAACTAATCTATAATCTTTAACATCACTTCTTTTACCATAACCATTTTCAGTAACACTAAACAAACTACCTTGACCTCTTACCATACCAACCACATAATCTTTATTCAATCTTATTCCTATAACTCCAGAAGCTCCTCTACCCACAGAATTAACATCACTCTCATTAAATCTCATACCTAATCCATTCTTAGTACCAATAACTAATTCTTCATTATCCTTAACAAACAATACTTCTACAACTCTATCTTCTCCTTTCAAACCAATTGCATTTATTCCGCCTTTTCTTGGTTTACTATAAAGTTTAACATCACTTTTTTTCAAAATACCATTCTTAGTACAAAATATTAAATAACCATCTCTAAAATCTTTCAAAGATAAAATAGAACTTATTCTTTCATCTTTTCCTAAACTAACAAGATTAACTACAGCTTTACCCTTACTATACCTTGTACCTACAGGAATCTGATAAGCTTTCATCCAATGAATCCTACCTTGATTAGTAAACAACAAAATATTATTTAAATTACTACAAACAAACAAATCCTTCACAAAATCATCATCTTTAGTAACAGTTGCTATTGAACCCTTACCTCCTCTCTTCTGTTGTTTATATTCTTCCAATTTAGTACTTTTAATATAACCTTTATTTGTAAATGTAATCACAACATTTTCTTCCTTAATCAAATCTTCATCTTCTATAACCTCATCTTTAACATCCAAGATTTCAGTTCTCCTTTCATCACCATACAACTTCATTACTTCTTCCAATTCTAATTTAATTATTCTCTTTAGTTTATCTTCAGAATTCAAAATCTCTTTCAATTCTTTTATAATCTTAATTAATTCTTTATTTTCTTTATTTATTTTATCTTGCTCTAAAGAAGTTAATCTTTGTAACCTCATTTCTAAAATAGCCACAGCTTGTTTCTCACTTAAATCATAATTCTTAACCAAACCTTCTTTAGCACTAGCAGTATCCTTACTTTTCTTAATTAAACTAATAACTTCATCTATATTTTGCAAAGCAATTAAAATACCTTCTAAAATATGTTTCCTTAACTCAGCTTTATCTAACTCAAATTTAGTTCTTCTTGTAACCACCTCTTTCCTATGTTCTATAAAATAATCAATTAACTCTTTCAAATTCATTAGTTTAGGTTGATTATCATAAAGAGCAACCATATTAATTCCAAAAGTAGTTTCTAAAGAAGTATTCTTATACAAATTATTAAGAACAACATCTGAATTTGCACCTTTCTTTAAATCAATTACAACTCTTATTTCATCTCTACTTGATTCATCTCTTAAATCACTAATACCAACTATTCTTTTATCCTTAACTAGATTAGCAATATTTTGTAATAATAAACTTTTATTAACCATATAGGGAATTTCATAAACTATAATTCTATTTTCTTCAACCTTAACCTTACTTCTTACTTTTACTTTTCCTTTACCTGTTTTATATGCTTGTTTAATCCCATTAGAACCCAAAATAGAAGCTCCAGTTGGAAAATCAGGACCTTTAATAAATTTCATTAAGTCTTCAACTTCACATTCATTTTCTAAAGCATAAATTACAGCTTTTATAACCTCATTAATATTATGAGGTGGAATATTAGTTGCCATACCAACTGCAATACCCGAAGTACCATTAATTAACAAATTAGGAACCTTAGCAGGTAGTACAACAGGTTCTTTTAATGAATTATCAAAATTAGGAATAAAATCTACAGTATTTTTTTCTATATCATTTAATAACTCTTCAGCTAGCTTTCTTAACTTAGATTCTGTATATCTCATAGCAGCTGCTGAATCACCATCTATGGAACCAAAATTTCCTTGACCATTAACTAACATGTATCTTAATGAAAAATTCTGTGCTAATCTTACTAAAGCATCATAAACACTTTGATCTCCATGAGGATGGTATTTACCCAATACTTCCCCTACAACTCTTGCACATTTTTTATAAGATTTATTAGAAGCTAAGCCTAAACCATACATTGCATAAAGAATTCTTCTATGTACAGGTTTTAATCCATCTCTTACATCAGGTAATGCCCTCTGCATAATAACAGACATAGCATAATCTATGTAACTCTCTTTCAATTCTTCCTGTACTAATCTTTCTTTAATCTGCATCTTCAATTCTTTTTTCCAAGAATCCAAAATCTATATTTTCTAGGGACCCATTTTCTAAATCACTTGATTCATTATAGATACAACCTCTACAATTATCATCATAGGACCCTCCAAATATAATGCATTCAGTTTCTCTTTCACACATATACAATCCGAACCATCCCATTTTTCTTTTCCTCCTATATATCTATTCTTGCCTCCTTTGCATGTTTAATAATAAATTCTCTTCTTGGTTGAACTTCCTCACCCATTAAAACATTAAACATTTCATCTGCCATAATCGCATCATCAACTGTAATTTTCTTCAAAATTCTTTTTTCAGGATTCATTGTAGTCTCCCAAAGTTGTGAAGAATTCATTTCTCCTAAACCTTTAAACCTTTGAACTTCTACTTTCTCATGTTCATCTCTAATTATCTTCAAATCTTCTTCTGAATAAACATAAATTTCTTTCTTACCAACCTTAACCTTATACAATGGTGGTTGAGCAATATACAAATAACCATTATCAATTAGTTCTTTCATATATCTATAAAAGAAAGTTAACAATAAACAATTAATATGTGCACCATCCACATCTGCATCGGCCATAATAACAATTTTATGATATCTTGTTTTATTAACATTAAATTCATCTCCTATACCTGCACCAATAACAGTTATGATAGGATGTAATTTTTCACTCTTGAAAACTTTTTCAACTCTAGCTTTTTCAACATTAAGCATCTTACCCCATAAAGGTAAAATTGCTTGAATTTCCCTATTCCTTGCTTGTTTTGCAGTACCACCTGCACTATCACCTTCTACAATAAACAATTCACATTTAGCAGGATCTCTTTCAGAACAATCAGCTAATTTACCAGGTAAACTACCAGACTCCAAAACAGATTTTCTTCTCGCTAGCTCTCTTGCTTTCCTTGCAGCTTCTCTTGCTTTTGCAGCATTTATAATCTTACCACAAACTAATTTAGCAATTTTAGGATTCTCTTCAAAGTATGAACTTAATTTTTCATAAACAATTGAACTAACTAATCCTTTAACATTAGAGTTACCTAACTTAGTTTTAGTTTGTCCTTCAAATTGTGGTTCGGGAACTTTTACAGAAATAACACAAGTTAATCCTTCTTTCACATCATCTCCAGTTAATTTAATATCAGAAATTTTACCCTTTCTATTATATTCATTAATAGCTCTAGTTAAAGCAGTTCTAAAACCTTCTTCATGTGTTCCACCTTCTACAGTATTAATATTATTTACAAAACTATAAATCTTACTTGAATAAGAATCATTATATTGTAAAGCTATTTCAACAGAAATTTTATTTTCTTTATTAATATAGATTGGTTTACTCAAAACAGTTTTTCCTTTATTAAAATCTTCAACGTATTCTTTCAAACCACCACTAAATTGAAATTCTTCTTTCTTTTCTTCCCTTTCATCTTGTAAAACAATTCTTAAACCAGCATTAAGATATGCTAACTCTTTCAATCTCTTTCTTATATAATCATAATCAAATTCATTTACACTAAAAATTTCATCATCAGGCAAAAAGGTAATCTCAGTTCCGGTAAGTTCTGTATCTCCAATAGTTTTTACATC
>NZCS01000033.1 GCA_002688325.1 archaeon | reverse complement strand
TCTCCTTCTGTAGAACATGTAGCTGTTTCTGTTGCAAGGCAGTTTATGTTACATTCTGAATCTGCTTCGCATCTTTCATTATCATCTTGAATATTTTGACAACCTGAATCTGCTAAATCAGTAAAACCATCTCTATCATTATCTACATCATCTTGACATCTGGATGTTTCTCCATCATTCATATCAGAACATCCTTTGTCTTGTGGAAAATCTATATAATCATCTCCATCATTATCTATTCCATCTTCACATTTTCCACCCTTCTCATTATCATCTTGTACATCTATACAATGGGGGTCTGCTAGATCAATTTTTCCATCGTTATCATTGTCTTTTCCATCTTGACATCTAGTTCTTTCTCCACCTATACCATCAGCACATCCCATGTCAAGCGAATCTATATAATCATCTCCATCATTATCTATTCCATCATTACACTTAGAAACTACTGCAGAACCTGAGATATTTGTAAAATCTGAGAAATATAATGTAACTACTAAAATTACTGCAAGAGCTATTAATATTTTATGATCTTTCATTTTACCTCTTTTAGTTTAAATAAAATTCTTAAGTATTTAAAGATTTTGGGTTATATTTATAAAATTTAAAGAAATTTAGAAAAGAATGAGAGATGATAAATGGTTAGAGGATAAATTAGTAGTTATTTGGAAATTGTTTTTTACTGAAATAGAAGAGAAAAATAAGGTAAAAATTAGGTTTAAAGGTAAGTGGAAGAATAAATTTGGACATATTGGAAGGAAAAAAGAAGAAAGTGAAATATGTGTAAATGGTTTGTTTAGACATTTAGAAGTTCCTGAATGGGTTATTGAATTGACAATAGCTCATGAATTAGTTCATTATATGCATGGTTTTCATAGTGATCATGTAAAAATGTTTAGATATCCTCATCAAGGTGGTGTTGTTAGAAAAGAGTTAATTAAAAGAGGTTTTAGTATTGGTAAAGAAAAGAAATGGTATAAAGAAGAATGGTTAGGAATGTATGAGAGGTTGAAGGAAAAGTAATGTTATGGTAAATAAAAAGGATTTGTAACTGGTTCGCTTTGCTCACAAAAAAAGAAAAGTATTTATAGTGTTTAATTATGGGTTAAATGATGGAAGAACGTAAAAAAGAAAAACTTTTAGTTAATTTATCATCTATTTTTATTATCTCTAGTTTAATTAATTTAATCCTTATGTTTTTAGTTGGTCATTATAGTGATGGTATTGCAGCGTTATCTTTTGGGATATATATAATTTTTTTAACCCACCCCCTATTAACGTTTACTCCCTCTAGTGTTATAATGTTAATAGCTTCTTTTTCACCTTTAATAGCTTCAATACTAAGTTATGTGGCATATAAAATAAATAAATTAAATAAAACAAATCTTATAATATCTTTAGTTTTATTATCTTGGCAAATTATATCAATAATCTATGCTTTAATTTTTTTAAAGAGTCTTATCTATAACTAATACAAAGATATTTAAATTTTACTTCGTTGTGGTTTTATCGTTTATAAGGAATTCTATTAAATTTTTTACATTCCATACAGTAATATATTATTTTTTTATCTCTTATTCTTTTTCTTGCATTAGATCCTATTTTTAGATAAGAATAGCAATGTTTACAGAATTTTCTTTTATATGTTGAAGGAATACTTAGATTTACTTTCATAGCTATTTTTCTTGCTAGTTTTACATATCTATTGCTTCTTTCTGGATGTTTGGAAAAAGATTTATCTGCTTCTTTGAATAATATTTTTATTCTTTCTAAAGCAATTTTTTGGATTTCTTGTTTTTTCATTTTTAGTTAGAAGTAAAAAGAATATATAAAAGTATAGGAAAATAAGAGATGAACAGCGAAATGTGTTTCCCGTTGAAAACAACAGTAATGCACAAAACGTCGGCCTGTTTGATTTCCGAGTTCGAATGGGATCGGATCGGACCAAGCCACTATGGCCGTTCATCAATAAAAGATGTTCTTTTTGTGTTTATAAACGTTACGGATATGTTAGAGCATAGAAAAGATTAAATATATGTGTAATTTTGTTAAAAATATGAAGAAATTATTGATACTTTTAATGATAAGTGTATTATTTGTTTCTGGTTGCGATATTACTATAACTGGAGATACAGTTAGAGAGTTATGTGGAGATAATATATGTCAAGTAGGTGAAAGTTGTAGTTGTAGTGATTGTAGTGAGAATGAAGTATGTAGGGAGAAAGAGGATAAAGATTGTGATGATTTGAATGTTTGTACTTTAGATAAGTATAATGAAAATTTTGATAAATGTGAATATGAAGCTATTGTTCCTTGTTGTGGTGATAATATATGTGAGAAAAGTGAAAGTTGTAATTTAGAAATACATGAAACTAGTTGTAGTGAGGATTGTAAGTTAAAATGTCCTACATTTATTGAAGTAAGTGAAGTAATTTGTGGTGAGAATTGTAGAAAAGTTAATGGTAAATTTTTAGTTGATGATGAAAGTTATATAGAGATTGAATTATATAACAAAGGTGAAGAAGGAAGTAAAGTAATTACAGGGAAGTTTGATTGTGAAAGTGAATTTAGAAGTATAAGGATAGATTATGATAGTATATTTGGAGTTAAATTTGATGATCATTTTGATAATGTTCAAGAAAAAATAAGAAGTCTTGCTGAAAAAAGTAAAAATAGATATAGATTGAATTTTGATTTAAGTGAAATAGAAAAAGATTTTGAAGCTGATTGTGTTGTGATATTGGATAGTAGTGTTTTTACAGAAACTAGAAGTTTTAAAGTTTTGTTTAAGAGTTAGAGTGAATATGGTTCGCATTCTGGAATTTTTGCAATTATTTCTTCAACAGTGAAATATTGAGCTCTTTCTTCATCTGTTTCTTCATAAATTTTTTGTTCACATCCCTTACGCCATGCATGGTGTGCAATTGTAGCTTCATCAAATTTATCTAATGCTCTTGCAGAAATAATGGTTCCTCTACCTGGTGCATAAGGAATATCAACAAGTTGATTTTTCCAATGATTATCTCCAGTGAGTTTACAATCAGCATGTCCAAGAGTAGCTCCTACAACATCTCTTATTCCTCTTAGTAAATATTCTAATAACACCATATAAAGAGTAAAATAAGACTTATTTATAAATTTTTATGTTTTTCAGTTTAATAATTTTAATTTTTTAGTAATTTTGTTAATTGTTTCTTCTTTATCTGGTCCTATGGCTAAACAAGTTAAAGTTGGTTTTTTTAGGACTGTTTTTCCTGCATCTTTGATTAGTGCTGTTTTTAAGTTTAGTTTAGATGCTTTTAGTTTGTAATTGATTAGGTCTTCTTTTGAGTTAACTGATAAAATAACTTTTTTTGAACCATCTTGTTTCCATTCTTTTAGTTTTGATTTTGAAGTTTTAAGAGCTGCTTCTAGTGATGCATGGCTGCATTGAGCTGCAAGTTTTCCTTTCGGAAGTTTTAGGTCTTTTCTAACTAAGATTGATTGCTTGTATTTTGTCATTTTTCCTTTTGTTTATATGTTTATCATATCTTTCTTTTTTTCTTCTTAGATATAAATCTTTTGTATTATTATACATCCAAGAACATAATTTTCTAGCATCATCACTATAGTAATTGCATATCCAAATAACTCCTTGCTTTCTCAAAGGATGTTTCCTTAATCCAATTGACTTATTCAAACTTTTTTGTAATCCTTCAATAAAATTTTTTGTACCTACAAAAGAAATTCTTATTGTATTCGGTTTATTAAAATATATACTTCCATCTCCATCAAAATAACCTCTTACAAAATGTGATAAAAATTTATTATTAATATTTGGGAAATCTAAAGAATATGTTTTTCTTGGTATACACCCTAAATTGATTAAATCTTTTGCTAATATTTTACTATCTAATCTGAAAAGAGAAGAATTTTCATAAGTTTGTAAAGGACGATTACTCCTCATGGTTTTATTTATCTTTTCTAGAATATACTGATCTTTTTTTTGAAGATGTATTCTAATATATTTTTTATCAGAAGATACAGTGCCATCACTAAAGAACATACCAAGAACATAAGCCATTTTGGAACTCCATTTTTTAAAAAAATGGTGATTTATTGAGTATTCTCTTTTGTTTATTAATTTTCTTAATCCTAGTCTTGAAGATTTATGGAATATTGAACTTAATGAACGATTAGGGAATAACCCATTTACTTCGCCTTCCCATTCAGAATATCTCTTTTTTAATAAACCAATTTCTTTGTTAGTCCAATCTATTCCTTTTTTATTGGTAAGATCATGTTTCCTCATATATCTTTGAATTGTAGAAACATCTACATCATGTTCTTTAGCAAGTTGTATATAATTTTTAGTTTTTAGTTGTTCAGTTAAATAATCTCTATTATGGTATATTTTCATTTTTGTTGTAATCTTGGTTTTTTTGATTTTCTAAATTTAGTTTGTATTGTTTTTAGTAATTGTTTGAAGTTTTTATGTGTTGTTCTTTTTAGATCCCAATCTGATGTTTGTGAAGTTAAGAGTAGTTTAGGAGCTATGATTCTTGAATGAATGGAGAATTTAGATTTTTTTCCTTTTTCCTTGTATTTTTTTATTCTTACTATTAATTCTGCGTTTTTTAGGAATGTTTTTATTTTTTTATAGTATTGTTTAGTTAAAGTTGATAAAGTTAATCTTTCTATGATATTTAATTCTTTAATATTTATGAATCTTAGCATTGTTATTAAATTGTTTTGTTTGTATTTATTTGTTTTGGTTTTTAGAAATGTATTTGTAACTGTAAGCTTTTTTGAGAAAAGCTTAGATGGAAAAAGAAAGTTTAAGAAAAATAGAGATTTATTAATCTAATCAAATGTTATGTTAATAATGCCAGAGTTTGTAGAGATGGTTTTATTTCACTTGCTGAACTCATACTACTTACTAGATCTAGTGGTGTTTTTCCTCTATCATTTTTTTGATGTTTATTAGCACCATGTTGTAATAAGAGTTCAATCATTTGTTTTTTTCTAGGTTCTGGTGTATGCCATGCTGCATAATGTAATGGTGTCCATCCATCACCAAGTGATACATTCACATCAAGTCCACGTGTTTCTAAATCATATCTTATACTTCTCAAACGTCCACGCTGTATATCTTCTATGAAAAACCCATAATTCATTTGTCTAAATGCTTCTTCAACATGTTCTTTTTTTATTTCTCCCATTTTCTTTACCTCCTAATTCAATTTTTTGGATATCTTTTTAAAAATCTTGGTGGATCAATTCTTTCTCTAAATGCATTTACTGTTTCACAAGAATATACTTCAATTTCTTGTTCTTTTGGTGCATCTGGAAATCCATACCAAACAGGCACTTTATGTTTTAATCCTAAATCTATAAATCTCATAACTTCTCTAACATATTCGGTCTCATGCACAACTATTGCTGAAACATCTTGTAATGAAGGTAAAAATTCTTTATGTTTATCATAAAGATTAATCCCGCAATTATAAACTTCTCCTTCTAACATAGACTTTTCTTCAATTTCTCTAAGTGTATCATACATTTTAAACTCCGAAAATAACCAATTACAATATTCTTCACCAAACACTAAAGTAATTTCATGATCATTATAAGGACCCTTTCCTGTTAATGCATAAACAAAAAAAGAAGGATTTTGATAATAAGCACTCCAATTTCCTTGTATTGTTACACCAAAAAAAATATTACCAAAAAAAAGATCATCAAAAATATTATTAATAAAAGGACATATACCATTTTCGTTTTTATACCATTCCCATAATTGATATGATGTAAGAGAATGTGCCAATTGATATTGTGATAATTGAATCATAATTTACACCCCATCTGAAATATTCTCTCTCCTTCTCTTTGAGTATCAAAATAAATTTCTGGTTTAGTTAAACCTTCCACAAACATTTGTGAATTCCCAATTAAGTTAACTACTTGTTCTAATACTTCATTTGATGCAACAACAATTTTTGAAACTCGCAGTAATGAAGGGAATATAGACATAGGTATATCTTCATCACAATATTCACCACAATACAAATGTAATCCATATTCAGGCCAACTATACAGATTTGAACAAGACTCAATTCTTTCTAGTACTTGGAATAAATCTTCTCTATTTAAAACATCACATGGAACAACTTTCCTAGGATTATTTCTATGAACTTCCAAAAATCTTTCAGAATAATATCTACTAAAAACTACTGTTAATTCATGGTCTCCAGGAGTATCTCCACATGGGCCCCAATCATAAAATGAACAATTTTCATAAAATGGATCAATTCCACGTTTTGTAATAAATTTTTGTTTAAAATTAGTATTATCTGGTACTTGTTGTTGTTGTTTAAATGTTACACCAAAATAAAACATATCCATAGTATCACATGGAGGACGACCAGTATTATGCCATTCTACTAACTCATCAAAAGACATACTAGTAGCTAATTGATACCTCTGTAATTCAAGAGGTCTACTTTCATTAACAACAGTTTCATTTCCCATTTTAACCATATATTAACAACTAACTAATAACAATAATTATCTCTTTTTCAATATATAAAATATCTTATCTAATATTTTGACAAAAAGAAAGATTTATATATAATAAGTTATTTATGTCTAAGTATGATAGCAAAACTAGACTTATATGATAAAAAAATCTTATTTGAACTAGATAAGAATGCTAGAATACCATTATCTCAGTTAGCAAAAAAAATTAAAAAATCAAAGCAATTTGTAGATTATCGAATAAAAAAATTAGAGCAAGAAAAAATCATTAAAGGATATATGACTGTGATTGATCATTCAAAATTAGGATATATAAGTGTTAGGGTTTATTTTAAGTTCCATAATATTAGTCCTAAAAAACAAAAAGAGATAGAAGAAGAACTAATTAAAGATAAAGAAGTATGGTGGTTAGTTACAGTAGAAGGACCATGGGATGTTGGGTATGCTACTGCAGTTAAAAACATTCTTGATTTTTATGAATATTGGGATAAAATCATAAAAAAATATAAGCAATTTATTAGTAAAAAATTAATCGTTGTATACACTCACATTAAGCAATATCCTAAATCTTACATAATAAATAAAAAAAATACAGATAAAGGAACTTTAGTTGGTGCTTCTAAAGAAATAATAAAATGTAATGAATTAGACTTTCAATTATTAAAATTGATTTCTGATAAAGCAAGATTGACTTTATTAGAGATAGCTAAAAGATTAAATACAAGTCCTCAAGTTATTAAAAATCATATAAAAAAATTAGAAAAAACAGGGATTATTCAAGGATATCGTGCTTTGATTGATGTGTCTTTTTTAGGTTACAGGTATTACAAAGTTTACATTAATTTATTAAATACAAATAGAATTAAAGAATTAGAGTTTTTTTGTGAACAACATCCAAATATTCTAAATATCAATAGAACAATTGGTGGTGTTGATTTTGAGATTGAATTACAAGCAAGATCATTTGATGAATTTGAAAGTATTATGAATGAAGTAAGGGAAAAATTTAATGGTATGATTGGAGAATATGAGTTTGTAATAGCAAGAGAAGAGAGAAAAATGACTTACTTCCCTTTTGAATAGATTTTTTAAATATTAACCAATTTTAGAACTTTTCTTTTGTTAACATTTCTTTTTCTAAAAGAAAGGTTACAGTTAGAAATGATTTAACTTTGTAAATAACTAATCAAAATCTTTAACAGTTTTAAATTTGTAAACTTTGTCTTCAACTATAAAAACTTGAAAATTTTGAATATCTTTTAAGAAAGGAGATAATAATTTATTTTTAACAATATTAGATCCTTCTGTTACTAAATTAAATGAAGGTTGGACTATTAAAGAAGAATTTTTATATTTTCCAAGTAAAAAACATTTGTATTTTTCTGAAGGTCTTTCTTTAAAAGCAATTGATGGATGTTCATGTGCTATTATTGTTGTTTTTTCTGGTTTTTTTAATTTATCTCCATGAGTTATTAAAATATTATTATTTCTATATTCTTCTATGACTTCTATATTTCTTTTTTGGGTTATTGGTTTTATAATTTTATCATGATTTCCTTTTATTATAGTAACTGGAGCTTTTTCTAGTAAAAAATCTAATAATTGTAGTGTATGTCTCCATTCTTGTGTTGAAATAGTTCCAAATTCATGTTTTATGTCTCCATTAATTATTATTTGAGAAGGTTTTACTTTTTTGAAGATTTTTTTTAAACGTTTTATTATTTCTTCAAATTGGAATCTTGGTATTAGAATTCCTTGTTTGTTTAGGGCTTCTTCATAACCTAAGTGAAAATCAGATAGAATTAAAATTTTTTCTTTTTCTAAGTATAAAGATAGATCTATTATTTTGATATTTGGTAGGATGTTCATATATTGGATGTTATTGATAGTTTTATTAAGTTATCTGTTATCTATTTTTAAAACAATATGATTTTTGTCTGGTATGGAAACAAAAATATCTTCTCCAGATTTTAAATCTAAACTTCTTACAACATCTCTATTAAAATACATTCCTAATCTATCTTGCGATAATTTTATTATTTTTTGTTTTATTTTTAAAGGCATTTCTTTTAATTTAATCTCTTCTATAGCCTTTCCAATTTCTTTTTCTTCAAATTCAAAATACCCACAACTCCCACATTGAAAACTAGTTACAGGGGTATTTGCGTCTTGAATTTTTATCTTTATTTTTTTCAATCCTTTATTACATTCTGGACATTTCATTTTGGTATCACCTTTATTTATTTTTAACATTTATTACATATAATATTTTATTTTTTAATTCACATAAAATGTAAATATTATCCGTTTCAATTTCTATTTTATTCCCTTTTTTTCTTTTATTTTTAATTTTGTGTATTAAAGTTATAACATCACTCCATGCTAAAACTCCTTTATGGTATTCTTCGTAATGTTTGCTTTTTCTTATTTCTTCCCAATACATATTTACCTCTTTTATTAGACTATAAATTAGTAGTCATAAATACTATATAAACTTTTCTATTTTATCTTATTTAATAATTGTTTATGCATTTTTCTTAAAAATTCTATTTTATCTTCCATTTTGAAAGCATCTGTAAATCCTTGCGATACTAAATTTAGTGAGAATGGAGATGGTAAGGTAGTTGATATTTGTTTTATTTTTATTTTTCCTTGTTCTATTTGTTTTAAAATTTTGGTTGCATTTTCTATATCCATTAGATCTTCTAGACCTTCTCTTCTTGCTTCTTTTAGAATAGGAAAGTTTTCTGAAATTCTTTTTACTGCACTTAATAGAATCATAGATGAAACTTGTTGTCTCCCTACTCTTTTTCTTACTCCTTTGTATTGTCTTAGAATCATTAAAGATCTTGTTGCACAATGTCTGAATCTTCTTTTTAGAACTTCTGTTTTGTCTATTGCCATGGCCATTATTTGTGATAATTCTTTAGATTTTAATAATGAAAAGGCTCTTAGCACTTGTATTTTTTTCTTATCTCTTGAAGAAATGTAAAAACCATGATCATTTATTCCTATTTCTACATCTCTGTGTTGTAATCTTGAAATTGCATAAGCGATAGCTCTTGATAGAACATCATTTACTCTTCTTCCATATAATGAATGGAAAATAACATAATTTTTATCATATTCTTTGTAAAATTCTATTAATAATTTTTTTTCGTGTGGTATTTCTGCGAAGGAATATTGTTCTTTGAAATATTCATACATAGAATTTGCTGCATTTTTATTTAGGTATAGATATTTGTTGATGAATTTTAAAATTTCTGTTTTAGATTTTTTTTGTTTAAATTTTTCTTCCATATATTTTCTGAATTTTTGAATTTCTAAAGATAAATCAAATGATAATGGTAACATTTCTGAAAACCAAGAAGGTACAGTTGGAGATCTATCTGTGGTAGGTACTACTTGAGCTGTCATACCTGAAGCAAATCTAAAAACATATTTGTTTCCTCCTAAGATAAAAACATCTCCTGCTCTTAATTTTTCTAGGAAGGCTTCATCTATTGATCCAATAATTTCTGATTTTACTTTTACTAGAACTCTTGTTTGATCTGGGATTGTTCCTATATTTGTTAAGTGAATTACTCTAGACATTTTTCCTTTTTTTCCTATGAATTTTGTTTCTTCATTATACCAAATTTTAGCATAAACATGTCTGTCTTCTAATGAAATATATTTTCCAGATAGATAATCTATGATTTGTATGAAATCTTCTTTTGTTAGATTTTTGTATGGATAAGATGAAGTGACTAATTTGAATAAATCATCTATGTGTATTTGTTGAGATATAGCAATTCCGTGAATTTGTTGAGCTAAAACATCTAAAGCTAATGTAGGAATATGAATTTTATCTATTTTTCTTTCTATTGTAGATTTTAGAATTAAAGAACATTCTAATAAATCATCTCTGTCTAGAACAATAAATCTTCCTTTAACTGTTTCGTGTAATGCGTGTCCTGCTCTCCCACAATTATGTGTTATTATATTTCTTACTACAAAATTATTATTTGGGTCATTTAGAGTTAAATTATATAAGGGCTTGTTGTTTTTTATTTTTCTAATTTCTTTTATTCTAAGCCAATGGATAAACTCATCTTGTTGAGGAAGATTTGTTTTTGGTCTTAAAATTGAATTATTGATAAATTTCTTAGAATTATCTGCTTTTTCTCCATAAATAGGTGTTGAATTAAGAAAATTCTTAACATCAGTTTGACTTGTTATTGAAACACAATATAAATTTTTTAAGTTTATAGATTTTATTAATTTAGATGTTTTACTTTTACCAATGTTAATATTATTAAGATAACCTAATCTATTTAGTAAAGAATGTAAATCTAAAGCAAATTTTTTACTTGCTGTGAATATTCTTATCATTTTTGATCCTTTATTAAAGTTTCCATCACCTTCAAAAACTCCTTCTAGATATGCATGTTGTAATTCTTGATTAAGAGAGAAAATTGAATTGCTTATCTCTATATTTTTTGTTTTGTTTTTATATGGAATTCCTAAAGAAAACATTAAATAAGATAATAAATTTGAACCACATTCTAAATTTATAAAATTTTTTAAATTCTCTTCTTGTCTTTCATATTGATGGCATTTAAATCCATACTCATTTAAAATTCTTTTTGATTCTTTTATTAATTTTTTAGATTTATTTCCAATTTTAATTTTATAATAAGGAGATTTATTTGTTTTGGTTTCAACTATACATCCATCACTAGCTATTATTCCTGCTAACCACATTAAATCTTTTGTTAATTTTAATGGTAAGCTATTTCTAAAATGCGAACTTGTTTTTAAATTTTTTAAATAGTCTAAATAATTAGATTTGGGAGTTTTAGTGATTTTACAAGCTTTTAAGAAATAATCTAATCTAATGCTTTTCCTTCTTCCTTTTAATCTTCGACAATCAATTAATTTAGAATTAGGTATTTGATATTTTTCTGAAAATTGTTTTACAGTTAAATTTTTTTCTTCTCTGAATTTATCTATTATTTTTTGAAAGAAATTATCTTTATTTTCTACGAATATCTTATCATGTGGTAAGAGTTCATAAATATGTGGTTCTTTATTTTTAAATTTTATTTTATCACAAATTGTTGCTATTTCATCTTTTTTAGTTATTAAATCGGCTTTTTTCCATCCATCTTTTGTTAAGATTGGGTGATCTTTTGTACATTTTATTGTTTCTCCAGATTTTAATTTTATTGAATATAAATCTTCTGGTTTAGTTTTGAGATGTTTTGCTATTTTATTTTTTATAAAACCTTTTTCTTTATCATAAGATATAATATCTACATTTAATCTATTTTCTACAATTTCTCCTATTTCTTTGTAAGTTCCATCTGCTAAGAGTATTTTAGAGTCATAAGGTAAACATCTTTGTGCTGCTCTTGCTATACTTTTAGGAGAACCTAAGCAAATAACTAAATCTATGTATCCTATGTCTATACCGAGTTCCAAACTCGTGCTACAAACAACTACTTTTAATTCTCCTTTCCTTAATCTATCTTCTACATTATGTCTATGTTCTTTTGATAAGGAACCGTGATGAGCATCTATATTTTCTGTGTAATTTTTAGGAAATTTTTCTTTTAGGTGATGAACTACTCTTTCTGTTGCTGCTCTTGTGTTTGTAAATATTAAAGTTGTTTTGTGTTTTTGTATCAATTTATCCATTAAAGTATATTGAGAAGCTTGTAAAGTTTCATAATCTGTATCTATTAAACTTTTTGTTGGTGATAAAACTTTTAAGTCATATTTTTTTATAAATTGAATATTTGCTATTTTACATTTTCTTTTTCCAGTTAAAAATTCTGCTATTTTTTCTAATGGTGCTATTGTTGCAGATAAACCTATTCTTGTAAATTTAGTTAAATATTGTAATCGTTCTAAAGATAAGGATAAATGTGTTCCTCTTTTGTTTTCTGCTAAAGCATGAATTTCATCTACAATTACATATTGTGTTTCTTTTAATAATTCTCTAAATTTAATTGTTGTTAGGATAATTGCTAATGATTCTGGTGTGCAAATTAAGATATGTGGGGGTTTTTTAAGCATTTTTGCTCTTTCATATTGTGTTGTGTCTCCTGTTCTAGAAGCAATTCTGATTTCTAAATCTTTTCCATGTTTTTTTGCAATTTTTTTTATTTCTTCTAGTGGTTTTTGTAGGTTGAATTCTATATCTCTTGATAAAGCTCTTAATGGGTTTGTGTAGATGCAGTAAACTTGATCTTTTAATTGTTTTTTATCTGCTAGGATAACTAATTCGTTGATAATTGATAAAGTAGATGTTAAAGTTTTTGTTCCTCCTGTTGGTGCTGAAATTAAAATGTTATTCTTATTATGAATTTCTAGAACTCCAT
>NZCS01000032.1 GCA_002688325.1 archaeon | reverse complement strand
TATCTAAAAACTCATCTTTTATTTCTTTTTTCTTTTCAACTAACTTTTTCTGTTCTACTTTTTTCTCTACACTTTCTTTTTTACCCAAAATATTCTCTCTCTTTATCTCTCTTTCTGCTTTTGGAGAAACTACTTCTTTTCTTTCAACTTCTTGTTTTTTCGCTAACGTTTTTTCCAAAGATTTACCTTTAAAAAACTTCTCAGCTAACTCTTCAAATTTCTTATTGTCAATCAAATACCATCTCCACAACATTAACTCTTGATCTTTAAAATTCACTTTCAAAAATCTAGCAAAATCTTTAATATTTCTTAAAGCAACTCTTATTCCAGGTTCTAATGCAACATCTAACAAAACTCCTTCTTTTTTCAACAACTTATATGCTTCTTTCTCTTTAAGAGCCAAAGCACCAAACAACATATCTAATTTACTTTCTTGTCCTTTAACATAATAAACAGGACTTCCACCTAAATTCTGAAAACTTAAACTAACTTCTTTATCACTAACTAATTCACTTAAAACAGCAGAAGTAAATAAAACATCTTTATCAATTACCTTAGCAATTTTAACAGGCAAAATAGGACCATTTTTCTTAACAATCTCCAATACCTTACCTTTCAACTCTTTCATAATAAAAAAGAATTACTAACAATATTTAAGTATTATTATTCTACGGTCTAATCCAACTAATATTATAATAAGTCACATCATTCTCTTCATCTACAATACCAATTAACAAATTCTTCCTAGTACTATGTGCAACTCTATTCTTAGCACTAAATTCATACCAACTAATCACATTACCTTCATGAACAGGATACAGTATCCATTTAGCATGATCCTCACCAGGCTTAACACCCCTATCATAAACCCTAAAATCAGCTCCAAATTTCAAGGCAGTCTTAACCACATAACCCCTATTCCTCATATCCTTAAATACACAATATCTTATCCAAAATTCTGGTTCTACTCTTCTAGCTCTTCTAACATAATTATCAAAATCTAACTTCTTACTTCTTCCATCAATAATCTCCATTCTACCTTTCTCAATCAAATATAAACCTTCAACTAAAGAATAATAAATTTTATTTTTCTCTACCTCCCCAAATCTACTTTGATCATACAAACTTTTAGCTTCCTCTTCAAAATCAGCATAAACTCTCTCTCTAACAAAAAAAGCTTTTATCTTCTTTACATTCTTATCTTCTACAATTTCTAGTTTCTTTTTCTTTTTAGCCATTATTCTTTTTCTCCATAAATTACAGATAAATTAAACAACAAAGCAAGTATAACAAAACCTATGTATATAACACTATAAACCAACTCAAGTTTATCCATCCCAACAATAAATCTAAATATCATCCAAAACACTCCTGCTAGTATAACAGTAAAATCCATAAAGGCTACTGTCTTTCTTGTTACTTTCATTCTTCATATTAACCCTAAACCTCTTAACAACAGCATAACGGTTGCTACAATGAGCACACCCATAGCCACAACAATAATGTAATTTACCCATTCATCATTCTTTTTAGTTTTTTTAGCCATACTTAAAAAAATAATTAACTTTATATATAAACCTTTCTAACATATACATATGAAAATAACTTTTCTAGGAACATCATCCATGGTACCAACAAAAGAACGTAACCATCCTTCTATTCTAATCTCTAATAATAATGAGAATATCTTAGTAGATTGTGGAGAAGGAACTCAAAGACAATTAAAAATAGCATCCATCAATCCTTGCAAAATAACTAAAATATTACTAACACATCTACATAATGATCATGTTTTAGGTTTGCCTGGATTATTACAAACATTACATACTCAACACTATTCAAAAACATTAGAAATTTATGGTCCTACAAAAACAATTTCCTTCATTAATCAGTTAAAAAAATTATTTAATATTCATTTATCTATAAAAACAACAGAAATTACAAAACCATTATTCTTCGAAAACAAAGAAATACAATTAAAAGCACTAAAAATGAAACATAACACTCCTTGTTTAGCTTATTCTATTTCAGAAAAAGATAAAAGAAAAATAATTCTATCATACACAAAAAAATTTGGACTAACAAAAGATCCTTTATTAGGAAAACTACAACAAGGAAAAACAATTACTTACAAAAATAAAAAAATAACTCCAGAAAAAGCAACAAAACTAATCAAAGGTAAAAAAATTTCCCTTATCTATGACACTTCTAAAAACCCAAATACAATAAAAATAGCTCAAAATGCAGATTTACTAATCACAGAATCAACATATTCATCTAATTTAGAAGATAAAGCTAAAGAATATTCTCATCTAACATCACAACAAGCAGCAGAAATTGCAAAAAAAGCAAAAGTTAAACAACTAATTCTAACTCATTTCTCACAAAGATACAAAGATACATCTTCATTTCTAAAAGAAGCTAAAGAAATTTTTAAAAACACAAAAATAGCAAATGATTTTCTAACTGTTGAAGTTTAATATGTTGGCATATTTAATACCTTATCAAACTCGAAATCATACCAAAAATAAGCAGTAATTTTTCTTACATCTTCACCAAAACTATCTATCAACTCTTCATCTTCAACACCTCTCTGAACAGCTTCTCTAAATCTAAAATATTCGTCCTTATCTGAAATAAACTCAAAAGGAAAATTTTCAAATTCAGCAACAGTGCAAATACTATCTAGACTATAACTATTTAATTCATTAACTTTTTCAACAATTCCTTGATCAATCATCTTCTTCCTCTTTTTTTCAACTTTTTCTTTAAATCTAACTCTTTTATCAATTCTTTATACCTATTTCTAATTGTAACTTCTGTTACACCTGCAACATCTGCAACTTCTCTCTGTGTTCTTTTTTCATTATTCATCAAAGCAGCAACATATAATGAAGCAGCAGCAATTCCAGTAGGACCTCTTCCACTTGTTAATTCTGCTCTCTGTGCTTTTTCTAAGATCTGAACAGCTTTACTCTGTGTTTCTGGATTTAATTTTAAAGCACTTGCAAATCTTGCTATATAATCAACAGGATTACTTGGTAAAATTCTAATACCTAATTCTCTTGTAATAAACCTATATGTTCTTCCTATTTCTTTCTTATCTATTCCTGAAGCTTCTGATAACTCATCTAATGTTCTAGGAACTTCATGTCTTCTACAAGCAGCATACAAAGCTCCTGCAACAACTGACTCCATACTTCTTCCTCTTACTAATCCTTTCTGAACTGCTAAAGTATAAATTCTAGCTGATTCTTCTTCAACTGATTTAGGTAATTTCAAGTAACTAGCAACTCTTTTTAACTCAGCTAATGCTAATTTTAAATTTCTTTCAATAGCAGTACTTATTCTATATTGCCATTTTCTTAATCTAAAGAATTTATTTCTTCCTTTTCCTGTTAATTTATACAAATCAGACTTCTGTCCAATATCAGTACCTAAACCTTTATCATATTTAACATAACTCATTGGAGCACCAGTTCTTCTCATCTTATCACCAGTATCATCAAATTCTCTCCATTCCTGTCCAAAATCAACCATTTTCTCTTCTATAACTAGCCCACAATCTCTACAAATAACTTCACCCTTATCTTTATTAAGAATCAAATTTATACTACTACATTCCGGACATTTTTTAATATAAGCTGCCATTTTGACTTTACCACCAAAGAATGAAATCAAATTCATCCCAATAGCTTTATATATTTATTGCTTATATATAAATGTTGTGTTTTTTTAAGCTTTTCTTAAATATTTTAAGCAAAATAAAGAAATTCATTTTTCATTAACATTTTTTCTCTCGTTTTCCGTTAACGCTTTTCTAAGAATTACACAAAAACACCATCTAAACTACCATCTTGTCCAGGTCTACTATTAATTTTTACTTTCCCTTTTTCTGTATCAACAACACAACCTTTAGTTATAATATTCATTCTTACAAAATGTCTATTAGCAGGATTTTCTAGAACAGCTTTAATCTTAACTTTCTCATATTTCTTACTTTTTCCATTATATGCATTAACAAATTCATTATTCATTAATTTATTCTTAAGATTTCCACCTAAAACTCTAATCTGTTTTAATTTTTTCTCTCCAATTTTAGTTAGAGTAGGAATGCCAGCTAGTTCAAAATCTTTTGCTTTTCTAAAATCTTTATATCTTCCACCAGATTCCTTTTTTTTACTTCTAGATTGTATTTTTGCCATACTAATATCTTTAATTATTCTATTTAAAAACTTAACCTTTTTCAACAGAAAGTTTTAAATACTCAACTTTTTTAAAAGTTCTTATGGAAGAAAACACAACACAAAGACCATTAGACGCATTAAACCACGCACGTGGAAAAAAAGTGATTGTAGAACTAAAAAATCATAAACAATTAGTTGGTTCTTTAAAAGCTTTTGATATCCATATCAACACTGTTTTAGACGATGCAGAAGAACGTGTCGATGGTGAAGTTAAAAGAAAATTAGGAACTATTTTTATCAGAGGAGATGCAATAGTCTTAATATCTGCGGAATAAGAAAATGGTAAAAGGAACCCCGTCTATGGGAAAGAAGTCTGGTAAAAAAAATTTTATACCTTGTAGACGATGCTCAAAACCAGCTTATCATATTAGAAAGAAAAAATGTGCTTCTTGTGGATTTGGGAACTCAGCTAAAATTAGGAAATATAACTGGAATAAGAAAAAATAGTAAATCATAAGTTCATAATTTTGACATATTTATTTCCAAGAGTAGTTAAGTAAAAATTTCTAGAATTATAAAATCTTCTGCCATTAAACTCTTTTTTATTATTAAACTTAACAAAGCCTAATTTGTATAATTTTGTCATCATAATATCAACACTAGTATGTGTTTTATTAAACCTATCTTGAAAATATTTAGAAGTACAATCATTCTCTTTCAAAATTTTGATATAATCTAACTCCACTGGAGCAAATTTTTTATATAACTTAATCAATTTATTTCTTCTTGATTTATGTTCCTGAAAATGTCCATTAAGAATATATTCTCTGGCCATACATAATCCCCTATGAAAAATAATCCAAACCACATCACAAGTATGACTTTTCCTAATAAAAGGTTTTTTAGAACAAACTTTTAATATCAGATGGTTAGCTATATTTAATTCTCTCTTCTGACAAGAAATAGCCATTTCAATACAACCACTTTTTTTCATAACAGTTCCATCTCCTGCTTGTAATCCTCTAAGAAAAGCAAAAGAAAGATCCTTATCCAAAGATTTAATGAGATTCATACTATATACTAAATTTACAATAATTGTACCTAAAATCTTATTATGAAATCTTAAACAACAATTACCATATTCGGAAAGAGGTGGTTTATTTTTAATTTTTCTAATTTTTATTTTATTTTTAATTAAACTTAACTCATTTTCCCAGTAAGAATCTAAACCAAAACAAAAACTTTTAACCTTCACATCACAAAACCAATTATAATTTTTTAATCCAAAATACTTTTCTCCAAAATTTTTAAACATTTTAACTAAATAACCTTCAGAATTAGAAATTCCAAAACAACATTTGGTTGACTTATCACCTTCAGCAAGATAAAAACCCAAATTCCAACAAAACAATTCATCTACTTTAACAAATCTAGGTAAAGTTAAAACAGAAGAAGAGCCTTTAGATCTATAGTAAACAGTTATCCAATTTCCAATTCTATCAACCAAAGTAAATTTTTTATTATTTGGGATAAAATCAACTAAATCTAATCTATTTGGATTTAGTTTAGATAGTTTATTACCAATTTTCACTATTTTAATTATTTCTACATCAACAGAAGAAGGTAAAACAAGATTTAATTTATCCAACACTTTTTTAGAAAGTCTAATTACATAATGAGTAGTTTGATAATTTTTACCTGATTTTTGAGTATTCTTAGATAATTTACTAGTAGAATAAAAATATTTTTTATTAAAAATCCTAAACAAAAACACATAATTCTCATTAATTCCCACTTTTTTTACAAATTTTAATGGTAATCTCAACATCCCACATTTCTGCAATCTCAAATTTAAGGTGTGGGTAGGTTCTTCATATTTCCAAACATCCTCTTTTTTAATCATTTTATCTTATAAACTTTTAACAGTTATATACTTTAGGCGTGTTTGAACAAATGAAAAAAAGTGTTACTACAAAACATTCATAAATTTTATAAAAAGTAAAACTTTTAAACTTACTAATTCTTTATTATCTTATGTGGGAGTGCCGGAGCGGTCAAATAATTTTTTGAAAAAACTCAAAGATTAGACTATACGGGCTAGGTTTAGGACCTAGTGGCTTAGTGCCTACGCAGGTTCGAACCCTGTCTCCCACATATTTTTCTTAAAAACAGTTTTAAAAAATTAAAATTAGAAATAATCAAACTTCCCAAATATCATCCAAAACATCTACTTCTTCTCCAACATAATCTAAACTTTCAAAAATTCTTTGAACAAAAATACACAGTTCTCTAGGATTAAAAGGAACAGGTTTAATAAGATAACTTGCTACTCCTGCATCCCAACCTGCAAAAATAGCTGTATCTTGAGCAACATCATTTGCAATTTTTTCAGTTAGTATCATAACTGGAATTTCTCTTTCTTCTTCATTTAATTTTTCAGTTAAACCCAACCCACTCATACCTCTATAACTCCTAAAATTATTTACTTCAGAAACAAACATATCTATATCTTCATGATTCATATAAGCCCTAGAAGGATTCTCAAATTGTCTTACATAATGTCCTTCTTTTCTTAAAGCATCTTCTATTAACTTAGCTACTCTTCTATCCCCATCTACCACACCTATAGTTCTAACCATAAAACAAGAGAATCTATAACTCCTTTATAAAACTTTCTCAACAACCAAAGAAATAAATATTCTACTCAAACTTATAACAACACCAATAACAATCAAATCTAAAATCAAACCTAACCAAATCCAAGGAATTAATCCAATTAACCACATAACTAACAAACCAATAATAAAAACTACAAAAACAATCAAATACATTAACAAAAACAAATGAGTTTTACTAATTACCTTACTTATATCTTTAAAAACATCTAATAATTTCTTCTCATTCAACAAAACATATAAAATCAACAACAAACCAATTAATATCAAATAAAACAAACTAACAATTAAAACTTGCAAATCACTTCTACTAACTTTCAATAATAAAAACAACAAATAAAACAATCCTAAAAAAATTAAATTAACTAAACTAAATTTTAAAAAATATTTCTTATTAAATTTCCCTTTTTTCTTTTTAATCAAATTATAACTCCATCTCCACTGCAAACTTCCAATTAAAAAATACAATAAAAACACAATAATAAAAAATATAACAAAAAACACAACTAACTTAGTTACAACTGGTTGAATCGCACTAAAAGCAGCAAAAGGATCTTCTAAACCAGTTAAATTATTAATTTCTCCTAAATAATTCTTAAACAAATTAGAAAAAACAAATATTAAAGCAAACACTAAAAACAAAAATCCAGAATCTATCAAAACCATTAACTTATTTTTTTTCAAAACTTCAAAACTTTTCTTTAATTCTTTTATCATCTTATCAATTCACATTCTTCAACTGGCTTTTTTACTGTATCATATGTTAAATCATATATTCTACCTTTAATACAAATCTTATCATATTTTTCATCAATAACTTTTACGCCTTTATTCTCTTTTCTATCATTATTTGCAACACTTCCTTTAATAATTTCTTCATCACCTATAAATATAGTAAACTCAGTTCTTTCTCCTTCAACACTTTGAACATAATAATCCCAAGCATATTTAAATTCTCCATTTTCTTCTACAACATTTGCATTAATATCATAATTAGTACTTCTTGTAACTCTATTCCTATCATCATAACCATAACCTCTCCTATCACCATACCTTCCCCTATAAATATCTTCAAAACCACTTCCCAAATTTCCAAGATTACTTAACAAAGGAGTAGCCATCTTCATTCTACCAGCTTGTTTACAAAATTCACTAATATCTCTATTCTCTGCATCTTTTTTTATCTGTCCACTTCCAAAAAATTTATCAGGATCAAATCCACCACTAAACAAGATTGTAATAATATTTGTAATATCCATACCACCCCTTCCACCTAACAAACCTCCTAATCCACCTAAACCACTAGGAAGAGTTGTACCATACATACTATCACAAACAATACTAGCTAACTCAACCTCACACTCAAACAAATTAAAACCTCTAGTCCTACTTCTTGATTTACAAGCATTATAACCTAATTCTAAACCTTCTTTTAAAATTAACAAATTATATCTAACTCCAGTTAAACAAATAGGAGTACATTGCTTAATATTTTTTATTAAACCTGCATCAAAAGGAGATACATCTAATTTTTCACAACTACCTCCTTCATTAGTAGGACATTCAATAGGTTCACAAAATTTCATAAACATTTTATATTCTGGACTATAATCATCTTCTTCTATATTTTCACTAAAATCAAATCCTTCCCTTAAACTTTCTTTAACCATCCATCCAAAACCAGCACCAGACTTAAGCATCATAAAAGTTTTAAACAAAGTACAACTAGTCCATAAAAATTTATAAACAGGCTCTACAACATCTAAAACCCTATCAATAGACTTACTCAAACTACTTTCTACTCTTCCACCATAATAATTTTGTCTTGCACCACTCATTGTACTCAGTATATACTGGTAAGGATCTCCTGCATCATTAATATTTAATTCAAAAGAAATTCTTCCTGTTTCTATTTCTCCATCACCATATAAAATAGTATAAGTTCTAATTTGTTCTTCATTAGTTCTTACATCGTATAATTCGCATCTCCATTCACTTCCTTCCCTATCACATTCCTTATCGCTTAATTTAAAATCTTTTACTTCTAAATTTGTTTTAGGTTTAACTGAAAAGAAAATATTAACTGGGTGATCAAATTGAGATGAAACCAAAGAATAACTTTCCGGAATTTGCCTTTCCATTTCAACTATAAACAATTCTCCTTCTGAAGGTTCACTTGTACTTGTTGAATCTGTACTTGTTCCTTCTCCTTCTTTCTTAAAATCTTTATCATCTAAATAATCAACAAGTTCATTCAAATTATCTGGTCTTAAAGGAGTACTTTTATCCCATTCATAACCATCAGCTCCTTCTTCAGTTCTAAACAAAGCAACTATATTATCATCAACAACCAATCTATAAATATCTCCATTTTTTTTCTCTAAAGCATCTTCTGGTCTACCATATTGATCTTTATTCCAAAATGTTAATTTTCTAACTAAAAAATTATCTTTTATTATTTTAATAATCTCATCTTTAGTAAATTCAGTTTTAGTTTCAGTAGGTTTGTTTGATGGAGCTTTAGGAGTACTTTTTGGAGTAGAACTTGGAATAGAACTTGAAGGAGTACTTGGATTAAGATTAGGTTGTGTTGGTTCAGGTTTTTGTTCTTCAGCAGCTGGTTTAGAAACTTCTTCAATTCTTTTTTCTATATCATTAAGAACAGACTTCATATTTGCAACATAGATTGTTTCATCATCATTTTCGGGAGCAAACCAACCACCCCATGCAGCATGTTCATAAATTTTAATTAATTCTTCAACATCAAATTTTAAAGCTGATAACTCCCCTTTAGAAATTTTCTCACCTTTGAGATGATTTTTTATTAAATTCATTATTTTTTTAACAGTTAGTTCATCATAATCTCTTTCATCACTAGTATAAGTATTTTCATCGTGTTCTTCTTGTTCTATTTCTAGTACTACTCTTAAAGCCCTATATGCATTTAATCTATCTCCTTTATTCAAATACATAACAACTATTTCTGCTTGTTTTTCATCTATTCCTCCATATTTACCTCCAAAAAATATTGTTCCTTCACCAACACTAATCTGATGTTTACCATTCACAGTTTTTTCAACCCTAGCCCCAAAACTCAAACTACTAAAACTAATACCTATAATCAAATACACCATAAACAAACTAATTATTTTTTTCATCTAGCTTCAACCTTTTTAACTTTTTCTCCATATTTTTCTAACTTTTCCATTACTTTTCCAACATCATCTATTTTCTTAACTTTATCTTCATAAACATAAAACACTAAACTATCTTTCTCTAAATCTTCTTTCTTAAACGCATGTTCATACTCTGCTCCACCAACAACAACTTGATCTAAATCAACAGCAGGAATCTTAACACTTTTTTTAGTTCCTGCACAACCTAACGGAGTTTCAATACCAATACAGTATTCAATAGTTTTCCCAGGAAATTTAAATTTCCCTTCTTTAATCAACATCATATTCACATTATACTTACCTTCTACTAACTCAATCTCATCCATTTGAGAACTAACAGCATAACTTTCAAAATTCTTTTCTTCATTAATCAAATTAATTATAACCATTTCATTATCTTTAAGATTATATTCTCCAGATTTATTTTGTTTCCTAACTTTAAACTTCATTTTACTTATTTTCTCTAACTCAAATTCCATTTCATCACTAACAACTTTATCTTCACTAACATAACCTTCCTTACTAGCTACAATAACACCACCACAATCAGGAACTTCTACTTCTCCATCAACAACCTCTTTACTACATATATTATCTTCACAAAGAACATTAATATCAAAATCTTCATTAATTTTTATTTTCTTCAAATTCTCATTACAAAATTTCTCATCCTCATAACCATACACCAAATCATTTTCTCTAGGATTATTACTAACTATCTTAACTTTAGTAGCAAAAAACATTTCATCTCCATCTTTTTCCATTTTAATTACAACAGGAAATTCTAAATCATAAACAAAATGATATCTAGCAATACAAAAAATTCCAAAATCATAAGTTTGTTTAACACTATCTCCCCTAACAATCTCTCCTTTACTAGGATTTACATCAAACTCAAAAGGCCAATTTTGATAAAATAACACATCTACATCAACATCATAATTTCTACTAGTAACATCCCATTCAAACATCCTCATCTCATTATTATAACCTCCAAAATTAGTATTCCTAACACCAACAAAAGGCAATCCAACAGCCAAAACATTTTTAGTTTTTTCTTTCAAATCACTTTTAATCCATATCTTATCTCCACAATCAAAACTAGCTCCTGCAATAGGTAAACCATACAGATATAACAAATCTAAAGTCTTATCTTCTAAAAATAAATCACTATTCTCTTTTTTCATTATTTCCTTTCCTAATTCATACAATTCTTTTAAATTACTAGTAACTTCAATATTAAAATTATTAACATTATA
>NZCS01000031.1 GCA_002688325.1 archaeon | reverse complement strand
TCTGATTTCTAAATCTTTTCCATGTTTTTTTGCAATTTTTTTTATTTCTTCTAGTGGTTTTTGTAGGTTGAATTCTATATCTCTTGATAATGCTCGAAGAGGATTACAATAGATACAATAAACTTTGTCTTTTAATTGTTTTTTATCTGCTAGAATAACTAATTCATTAATAATAGCTAATGTAGATGTTAATGTTTTTGTTCCTCCTGTTGGTGCTGAAATTAAAATGTTATTCTTATTATGAATTTCTAGAACTCCATATAACTGTGGTAGAGAAAATTCTTTGAAAGTTTTAAAGAACCATTCTTTTACGTATGGGTGGAGCACGCTAAGTAAATCTTCTTTTTTATGAGGTTTTTCTAGATGCGATATCATTATGATTAAGAATTACTTTAAGTGAATCTCTAAAATGTCTTTATTTTTTAATAAATGTGTTGTTTTTAAAACTTTCTGTCCATCGTGTTTTACTGAAGATCCCCAAACTCTTGCGAAATCGAACTTTGTTAAGAAATCTTTATGTAGGTCTAGACATACATCTTTTATTGTTGAATTATTTTTTATTATTAATGGTTCTTCTAAATCTGGTTCTTTTCCTACTTGTTTTAAGAAAATTTGCATAATATCTAATTTATTGAATATTTGTTCTTTTAATTTGTCTAGGTTTTTGTTTTTTGTAACTGAAATTTCTAAGAAGGGTGTTTTTTGTTTTAGTAAATCCGATTTATTAATTACAGTTATAGATGGGATATATACTTTATTTCCTTCTAAGAAATCTATTAGTTGATCTATTGTTACATTATGTGTTGTTATGTCTCCGTTTTGTATTTTAAATTCTTTTAGTATAGAAGTAACTGTTTCTTTTTGTAGGTTAGAATGTATTTTTAATCCACCTTTTTGTTCTTTTGTTAGTTTTATTTTTGGTGGTTGTTTGTTAAGTCTTATATTAGCTTGTTCTAGTTCTTTTTCTATTTTTTCTTTTAATTTAATTGTTTTTGGGTCTAGTAAGATTATTACTAAGTCTGCATTTCTTAGAGTTGATAATACTTCTCTACCTCTTCCTTTACCTTCTGAAGCTCCTTCTATGATTCCTGGCAAGTCTATTAGTTGAATTTTTGAGTTTTTGTAGTTTAAGATACCTGGAATTGGTTTTAGGGTTGTAAATTGGTAAGCTGCTGTTTTTGTATTTGCATTTGTGATTTTATTTAGTAATGTTGATTTTCCAACTGATGGTGGTCCTATTAAAATAACTGTTGCATCTCCTGTTTTTTTAACTGAGAATAGAGGTTTTATGGATTTTGAAGATGAGGAAGGTTGTTTTAGTTTTGCAATCTTCGCTTTAATTAAACCTACATGGTGTTGTGTTCTTTTGTTGTATTTTGTAGTTCTTAATTCTTCTTCTAATTCTTTGATTTTTTCTTCTTTTGTCATTAAGAATAGTAAGAAAGAGTGTTTTAAAAGGTTTATTGTTTGAGAAAAAGTATTTTTAACTGTTAACCTTTTTTTGAAAAAGCTTACATTTATATCACTCCAAAACCTTTTTATATTCTTAAAATAGGGTATTTTTATGGTAAGTTTAGATATTCCGTTTACAGCTATTAAGTTAGTTGCAAGTATAACTATTTTATTAATTGGGTTAATTTTAGGTAGATTTTTGAGTAATTTAGTTAAAAAAGTTTTAAAAGAGATTGAATTGAATAATATTATTAAAAAAGAGTTAAAATTAGATTGGCCTATAGAGCAATTTTTAAGTTCTTTGAGTAAATATTTAGTTTATTTTGTTGCTTTGATAATCGCATTAAATCAATTAGGATTAGCAAGTACAATGTTATATATTATTTTAGGAGTTATATTGTTATTTATAGTTGCTTTTATTATTTTAGCTATTAAAGATTTTATTCCAAATGTTATTAGTGGTTTTGTTATACAACATAGGAAATTATTAGAGAAAGGTGAAAGAGTTAAAATTGGTGATATAGAAGGGAAGGTTGAAAAAATAAGTTTAACTGAAGTTCAGATAAGAAGTGGAGAAGAAGTTATAGTAATACCTAATTCTATTTTGAGTAAGGAAATTATTAGGAAGTTTTAATTTTAACAGTTAGATTATTTCTTATTTTCCTTTAAATCCAAATTTTTTATTATAATCTTTATGATTAAATATATCTAAAATAAAACTAACTATTTCTATCTTATCACTTTCTAAAGTATAAATCATTCTCCAAAATAAGGGTAAATCTACAATAAATAAATTTTTAACCTCATGTTTAATCAAATAAATTTCAGGAATTTGTTTCTTTTTTGCATTTCTTCCATAAAAAGGATTTTCTTGTATTAAATCAAAAGATCTTTGTATTCCTTTCCATAATTTAATTTCTTCAGAAGTTGTTTTTCCTTTAAGTTTTTGTTCTCCGATTATTTTGTTTAATTTTTCATAAGCTTCTTTAGCATCTTCGATTAATTCTATTGAAACTGGTTTTTTAATCATCTAACTTTTAAACCTCTATTTTTTAATTTACTATCTGGATTAAAAGCCCAAAGAATTTTATCTTCATACCAAATTATTTTTCCACTATAGTCTAAATAATCTATAATTTTCATTAAAGTTTGATGCATTACTTGTTTTGGTAATTTTCTTTTAAGTTCTGCTATTGTAATAACTTCATTGATATTCATTAAAGTTTCTTCTATCATTAGAACTGTGTTTAGTGTGGGTGATCTTTGTTCTGTATATCCTCTATTTTTTAGTTGTATTTGCATATCAAGTGATATAAATATCAACTGATATATAAAAGTTTTGGTTATTTCAAATATTTTTCAGGTATTTCTTCTAAAGTTTTAAAACAAAGTAAGTTTTCTGGTTTTATTCTTTTTATATATTTAGAATCTGGTTTGTGTAATTTATCTGAATTTTTAGAAGCTACAAATAAACAATCTTTAATTTTATTATCACAAGACCAAACTCCTAAATTTTTAGAAATAGCAATTTTTTCTTTTTCTTTTAATTCTTCATATCTTTTTGTGTCGTATGCATACTTATCATAAACACGTGCATATCCATTTTCAACTAGATAAGAATTTATTAATAAATCATTTATGTAAATATATCTTAGTAATCTTCCATATTTTCCTCTGTTGGTTTTGTCTTTTTCTAAAAAAATATCTTTATCTAAAGTTAGTTCTGTTAAAGCATCTTTAGCTTCTTGATAATAACATTCTCCTGTTTCTGGTGTGTTAATTCCTGATAATCTTATTGTTTCTTGATTTGTTATATCTAAAGTATCTCCATCTGTTACTTTTACAACTGTGAATGGTCCTTCTAGAACAATATTAGAAGTAAAACATCCTGAGATAAATAGTAATAATAAGAACAATAATTTTTTCATTTTTTAAAAGAAGTTTAAAAGTTATTTAAAGGTTAGTTTTATATAGTATATATTTTAAGAGAATTTATATGAATAACAGAAATGTTGGATTATTAATTGTTGGTATATCTGTTTTGGTAGGTTTTATTATTTATATTTTTAATAAAACTTTGAAAGAGATTGTTGGAGAAACTTGTACTCATGGACCAAGTTGTCCAATGTATGGGACTATTAGTTTTCAAACAAGTATTAGTATTGGGATAATGGTTTTTATTATTTTAATTGGTTTGTATTTAGTATTTTTTGGAGATAGAAAAAAAGAAGTTAAGATAGAAAAGAAAGATTATAGAGATATTATGAAAGATTTTGATGAAGATTATAAAAAAGTTTTTGATGAAATTGTAAAAGAAGAGAGTATTTTTCAATCTGAATTAGTTGAAAGAACAGAATTAAATAAAGTTAAAGTTACTAGAATATTAGATAAGTTAGAAGGGAAAGGTTTAATAGAGAGAAAAAGAAGAGGGATGACTAATGTGGTGATATTAAAATGATAAGAAAAATTGTTGAGATTGATGAAGAGAAATGTGATGGTTGTGGTTTGTGTATTCCAGATTGTCCAGAAGGAGCTTTGCAAATGATAGACGGTAAGGCGAGAGTTATTAGTGATATTTATTGTGATGGTTTAGGTGCTTGTATTGGTGCTTGTCCTCAAGATGCAATTAAGGTAGTTGAAAGAGAAGCAGAAGCTTATGATGAGAAAAAAGTAATGGAAAGGATTGTTAAACAAGGTAAAGAAGTTATTAAAGCCCATTTAGAACATTTGAAAGAACATAATGAAGAAAAATATTTGAAGGAAGCAGAAGAATATTTAGAAGAGAATGGAATTGAGAATCCAATTGGAAAAATTGAAGAAAAAGAATTTCAAGGTTGTCCTGGAACTGCTGTGCAAGATTTTAGAGATAAAGAAAGTTCTGAGATAAAAAAACAAGAATCAGAATTAAAGCAATGGCCTGTTCAATTACATTTAGTTGGTCCTGCTCCTTATTTTGAGGATTCAGATTTGTTAATAGCAGCAGATTGTGTTCCTTTTGCTTATGGAAATTTTCATAGTGATTTTTTGAAAGGTAAGTCTTTAGTTATTGCTTGTCCAAAATTAGATGAAGTTAGTGATTATAGTGATAGGTTAGGAAGTATAATAAAAGAGTGTAATGTAAAAAGTGTAACTGTGGTTACTATGGAAGTTCCTTGTTGTTTTGGTTTACAAAGTATTGCTGAAGAGGCTGTTAAGAAGTCTGGAAAGGATATTGAAGTAAAAACAGAGATTGTAACTGTGCAAGGTAATAAGCAGTGAAACTAGTTTCACATATTTCTTTATAAAGTGTTTCATTTTTGTAAATTGTATGAAAGAAGAAATAAATGTTAAAGGTATGACTTGTAAAAGTTGTGTTGAAAAAATTGAGAATGAATTAAGTTTATTAGAAGGGGTTGAAGACGTAAAAGTAGATTTAACTGAGGATAAAGTTATTGTTGATTATGAAGGTGATTTAGAAAAAATAAAAGAGAAAATTAATGATCTTGGTTATTCTACTGATGGAAAGAAAAAAACAATTTTAACTGGTTTAATGTATGGAATAATTCCCCATATAGGATGTATTGCTTTTATTATTGGTTCTATTTTAGGAGTTACTTTTTTAATGCAGTTTTTTAAACCTTTGTTAATGAAATGGTATTTCTTTCATGTTTTAATTGCAATATCTTTATTGTTTGCTACAATATCTTCTGGAATTTATTTAAGAAAGAATGGTTTGTTGAGTTTTAAGGGTATGAAGAAGAAATGGAAGTACTTAACTGGAATGTATGGTTCAACAATTGGAATAAATTTAGTTTTATTTATGTTTATTTTTCCTTTGTTAGCTAATGTTTCTGCAATGCCTACTGGTGCTGTTGTTGGTTTGGATGGTGGGTTGAAATTAAAAGTTAAGATTCCTTGTCCTGGACATGCTCCTTTGATAACAGAAGAGTTGAAAACAATAGATGGTGTTGGGAATGTAAGATTTAGTTTTCCTAATGTATTTGATGTCGAGTATGATTCAAGTAAGACAACAGAAGAAGAAATATTAGCATTAGAAGTATTTGAGACGTATAAAGCAACTGTGTTGGAAGGTGAAATTTCAGAAAGTGGAACTTTAGGAAGTAATGAAGTTGCACAAGAAGGAGCAACTTGTAGCAGTTGTGGAGGTACTAGTTGTAGTGGAACAAGTGCTTGTGGCTGTGGAGGTTAAGATGAATGATTTAGTATTAATGTACAAAGCATATAAAAATTTAAAAGTAGAAAATGAAATTTTGGATAATAAGGAAAGATGTTGTAGTGGACATATAGATGATTGTAAATGTGGAGGTTTAAAATGAAAAAGATATGGTTTATTGGAATATTTGTATTGGTTTTGTTAAGTGTTGGGGTTTTTACTAAAGGTTTTGGAGCATTTGGAAGTGAGGAAGTAGAAATTGATTTAGATGAAATAACAGAAGAAGCTAAATGGTTTGAAGAAGAAATTAAAGGTGTAACAGTTAAATTTTTTGCTATTAGAGATGGAGATGATGTAAAAACTGCTTTTGATGCGTGTGATGTTTGTTACAGAAGTAAAAAAGGATATAGTCAAGAGGGAGATTTTATGGTATGTAATAATTGTGGTAATAAATATGCAATAAGTGGTTTAGGTACTAAAAATAAAGCTGGTGGTGGATGTTGGCCAGGTTACTTACCTAGTGAAGTAAAAGGAGATAAATTAGTGATTAAAGAGTCTGATTTGGAGAAAGGTAGGTATAGATTTAAGTAATTTTTTATATTATTGTTGTTTTTATATTAAAAATGAAGAAAATTATTAAAATATCTGGAATGCATTGTGCATCTTGTGCAGCTAGTATTGAAAAAAGTTTAAATGAAATTAAAGGTGTTAAAGCTAGTGTTAACTTTGGTACTGAAAGTGCTGAAGTTGAAGGAAAATTTTCTGAAAGTAAAATAATAGAAGTGATAAAAAGTATTGGTTATGGAATTATTAAAGATGGTGAGAAAGATGCAAGAGAAAAAGAAGTTAAAGAAGGAAAATTTAAATTTATCGTTGCTATAATTCTTAGTATTCCTTTATTGTATTTTGCAATGGGTCCTCATGTTGGTTTAGGAATTCCAGAAATATTTGAGAAAAATTTAGCTTTAGTGCAATTTTTATTAACAACTCCTATAATCTTAGTTGGTTATCAATTTTATACAAGAGGTTTTAGTGCTGTTATAAAAAGTAAATCAGCCACAATGGATACTTTAGTTGCTATTGGTACAGGAAGTGCTTATGTGTATAGTTTGTTTGTTAGTATCATGATTTGGTTAGGTAGAAGTGGTTATGGAAATCATCAGTTGTATTATGAAACTGCAGGAATATTAATTGCTTTTATTTTATTAGGAAGATATTTAGAATCTGTTGCTAAAGGAAAAACTTCTGAAGCTATTAAAAAATTAATGGGTTTGCAAGTTAAAACTGCTATTGTTGTTAGAAATGATGAAGAAGTTAAGATTAATATTGAAGATGTAAAAGTTGGGGATGTAGTTGTTGTTAAGCCTGGTGAAAAAATACCTGTTGATGGTGTAATAGTTAGTGGACATTCTTTTGTTGATGAAAGTATGATTTCTGGTGAAAGTATGCCTGTTGAAAAGAAAAAAGATGATGAAGTTATTGGAAGTACTATTAATAAAACTGGTAGTTTTAATTTTAAAGCTACTAAAATAGGTAAGGATACTGTTTTGAGTCAAATAGTTAAATTAGTTGAAGAAGCCCAAGGAAGTAAAGCTCCTATTCAGAAATTAGCTGATGTTGTATCTAGTTATTTTGTTCCTATAGTGTTGTTAATTGGATTAATTAGTTTTGTTGTTTGGTATCTTGTTGGAGGTGTTGGTTTTGCTTTAACTGTGTTTGTTGCTGTAGTAATAATTGCATGTCCTTGTGCTTTGGGTTTGGCTACTCCTACTGCAATAATGGTTGGGACTGGTATTGGAGCTAAGAAAGGAATATTGTTTAAGAGTGCTGAAAGTTTACAAAAAATTCATGAATTAGATGTAATTGTTTTTGATAAGACTGGAACTTTAACTAAAGGTGAACCAGAAGTTACTGATGTTGTTGGTGATGTTTTAGAATATGCTGCTGCTGTTGAGAAAAAATCTGAACATGTTTTAGGTGAAGCTATAGTTAAGAAATATAAAGGTAAGTTAGGTGAAGTTGAAAAATTTAAAAGTATAACTGGGATGGGTGTTGAAGGTTTGTATAAAGGTAAGAAAGTTGTTGTTGGTAATAGAAAATTAATGGAAGATAAGAAAATTGAATTTGATGATAAAAAAATTGAGAAGTTAGAGAAAGAAGGGAAGACAGTTATGATTGTTGCTGTTGATGGAGAAATGGTTGGTTTGATTGCTGTTGCTGATACTTTAAAGAAATTTTCTAAACGTGCTGTTGAAAAATTACAAGAATTAGGTAAGGATGTTATAATGATGACTGGAGATAATAAAATAACTGGTGAAGCTATTGCTAAGAAAGTTGGGATTAAGAATGTATTATCAGAAGTTTTACCTGGAGAAAAAAGTAAAGAGGTTAAGAAATTACAAAAAGATTTGAAAGTTGGAATGGTTGGAGATGGGATTAATGATGCTCCTGCTTTGACTCAGGCAGATGTTGGTATTGCTATTGGTTCAGGAACAGATATTGCTATTGAAGCTGGAGATGTTGTATTGATTAAAGAAGATTTGAGAGATGTTGTTGGTGCGATTGAATTAAGTGAGTATGTTATGAAGAAGATTAAACAAAATTTATTTTGGGCGTTTTTCTATAATAGTATTGGGATTCCTATAGCTGCTGGAGTTTTGTATCCGTTTACTGGTTGGTTGTTAAATCCAATAATTGCTGGTGGTGCAATGGCTTTTAGTAGTGTAAGTGTAGTTACAAATTCTTTGTTGATGAAGAAATATAAGTGATTAAATTATTCTGGATTTTTTGCTAATAAAGCATAAGTTCTTCCATCTGGTGTTGTGATAAATGGTTGTTCATTCGTCATTGATTGTATTGCTTCTGTGTAGGGTTCAAATTTTTTTTGCGTCGCCTTCGGCGACATTTGCTACCCCAAGCAAGCACGCATAGCCAACGCCAAGATGAACATTACCACCAAGCCAAGAACTAACGCCAAGCCTACCCAGGCAAGCAGCACGAAGTTCTGCAGGATCTGTTTCTTCAGGTAACCATAATCCCATATTTGTATCAAAACCATACTCTGTTTTAGCAAAAGCAAAGATTGCTTCTGTTAAAGGAAGAATTGTTTCTGGATCATATTGAGACCATATAGGATGAATTACTTGATCTCCTTCAATTATTTGATCTAATGGTAAATCTCTATTAGTATTTTCTGGTCTTTTGAAAGATTCTGTTTTTATTGCTTGGAATTGTTCTGGTGTTAAGGAAATTGAAATTCCATTGTAAGATAATAAGATTACATTTCCTACAGTATGTTGTGTTTCTTGTCCATCTTTTGAATATGTTGCTTGTGTGGATGTTGGTTCACCAAATAAATCAATATCAGTTACTCCTTGTGCTAAAACTTCTGCATCTATAACAACTTGATTATCCACAATACCTTGAATTCCTATTAAGAATGGTGAGTTTGGTTGAAATTTTACTTCATCTTCTAAAGTTGCTATTAAATCTGGTGTGTCAAAGTAATGATTGCACCATGTAGTTATTCTTTCTTTATCTTGTGAGTGTAATGCTTCTAATCTTTTTTTAAGAATATAATCTCCATCTGCCGGAGTTCTTCCATCTAATTTAATAGCTGGTATTGTTAAAGGTATTGGTCCTGTATAGGGTTTTATTGGTAATTCATAACCTTTGTTTAATTGTTCTGTTAATGACATGGGAAAAGGGAAATATAGGTTGTTTATAAGTATTTCTATTTTAAAATGGTTAATTCATTTTAAATATAAATATTAAATCTGTCTTTTTCACACATGATAGCTAGTAAAGCATCTGAATTTTTTCTTTTAAAGTTTTGAAAGTTTTTTATATCTATCTGAGATGGTAAGCAATGTTTTAGTGGATGAGTGTGTAGGGAAACTAAGAAATCTTTTGAGCATGGTTCTGATATTACTCTGTTAAATTCTTGTAAGAATGTTTTTGGTTGTATTGTTTCTTGTATGTAATATATGTTGTTTGTTTTAGTTCCTTTTAGACATACTTTAAATTCTTTATCTAAATTTTGATCATATAAATTATTTAAAACGGTTAAAGATTCATTATTGAAAATTATTTTTGTGATTTTATCTATCTGTAATGTTTGATTTTCTAATTTAGAACTTTCTATGAAACCATAAAGAACATTTTTTGCTTGTGGTGATACTAAGAAGTAAAATAATAATAATGATACTACTATGATTGATGCTATGATTAGTAATACTTTTTTTAGAATAGATGGTTCTTCTTCAAATTCTTGTAATTCTTCCATATGTTATAATAATAAAAAGAAGTATAAAAAGTTATTCATGTCTTAAAGCATCTACTGGTTTTAATTTAGAAGCTTGAATTGCTGGGAATACTCCTGAAAGAGAACCTGTTATGAATGAGAATGCTAAAGCCCCTATTAGTAATGATATAGGGAATGATGCTTGTATTAATGGAGATCCTAAAGCTTGTGCTGCTATTATTTCTACTGTTTTACTTAGACCTATCCCTATAAAAACACCAATTATTCCACCAACTAAACCTAAGATTCCTGATTCTAATAAGAATAATAATAAAACATCTGAGTTTTTAGCTCCGATAGCTTTCATGATACCTATTTCTTTTGTCCTTTCTAAAACAGCAGTATACATTGTATTCATTATTCCTACCCCTCCAACTAATAATGAAATAGCTGCTATTCCAACTAAGATTCCTTGAACTACTGCAAAAATTGTTTGAAATGAATTTAATAATTCTGAAGATGTTTGAACATTGAATGTTTCTTGATCTTCTTTTTCTCCTCTTGATCTTCTTAATTTTCTTTCAATTGAATCTGCTACTTCTTCTGGATTGAACCCTTTTTCAGTTCTTACTAAGATTTGACTTTCTTCATCTTTTACATCTAATAATTCTCTTAAAGTTTCTTTTGGAATGTGTAAGATAGCATCATCAATTGGATTTCCTATTTTTTCAACTATACCTATTACTTTAAAATCTTGATTTTCTATTTGAATTGTGTTTCCAATTTTGACTGGTTTTTCCCATATATCATCATAAGCGTGATTATAACCAACAACAACCTTGAATTTATCTCCTTTTTTTAATTGTCTTCCTTCTATAATTTTGAAAAAGTCTAATTCATTCAAAAATTTTTCATCTTTATAACTTGAACCTGATGCAAAACCTATTCCAAGTTCATCTCTGAATGTTGCTTGTCCTTGTTTTACTAAGAAACCTACTGCCCATTTAACTCCCCTAACATCTTTAACGATATCTAAGTCTTTACTTGTTAGAATTAAAGATTCACTTGTAGCAGAACCTGGTGGTCCTAAAGTTTTTGGTTGTATGATTATTTTATCTGAGCCTAGCTGTTCAAATTCTTCTGCAATATAATCTTGTAATCCTTGTCCTAAAGATATTAGAGATACAACTGCAGCAATTCCTATGAATATTCCAAGCATAGTTAGCCAAGATCTTAGTTTTCTAGCCCTAAGATTCTTGAAAGCTAACTTAAAATAATCTAAAATCATTTTTTCCTTAGTTTTCTATATGCAATATATATTAATCCTAGTAACAAAATAGGTGTTATGTATATTGCTTTAGATGTTTTTACTAATCCAGTTTGTTTTGCTTCTTGTATTGAATGTACTTTTGGAGATAAGAAGATGTTTTTTGTGTAGTCTTTGTTGTTTGAATCTTTATATGTTATTGTTAATGGTAATTGTGCATCTTTTTGAGGTATTAAAGTAAATTCAATTGAATCAAAATCATCTGAGTCAATATTTCCTAAATAAACTGTTTGTGGTGATATTAACTGGAAATTATTTGGTTGTAGTTGTACATTTAGGAATTTTACATCTGTTAAACCTCTATTAACTATTTTTATTGTAACAGTAGATTTTTTATTTTCAACTAATTTAGATTCTTCAATAGTGTAATCTAATATTGGTGTTGAATCAATAATTAATGAAATAACATCTGATTTTGTAAATTGTGTTCCTTGTTCATCAAAATATGTTATTAACAAAGGTATTTTGTATGGTTTTGCTTCTGCATCTGCTAAAGTTATGATATTGTATGTTAATTCTGTTTCTTGATTTTTCTTTAAAGAATTAATTCTTTGTTCTGTTACAGAAGTTAGAGGTGCAAATGGTAATTCATTAGATGATAGATCTAATTTAACAGTAACATCTCTTAATGATATTGAAGCTTTGTTTTTAACTCTAATGAATACTTGTGCAGATGAACCAGGTTCTATTCTTTCTGGTGTTGATTGAACTGAAGTAACTACTAAAGTTGTTTCAATAGCTTGAACGTTGATGTTGAATATTTTTGTTAGGTCTTTTGTTGAAGTTTCATATGTTAATTCTAATTCTTCAAAATCTGTGTTTGCATCTGAGTCAGTTTCTATGTTGAAATTTAGTAAAACAGATGATTGTGCTGGAATATTTAGGTTAACTTCGTTGTTATCTATTGTAAATGGATCATCTTCTTCTAGAGTGAATTTAACATTTAGATCAGTTGTCCCTGTGTTTGTTGCTTTTATTTGAATATTGAAAAATGTTCCTGGTGTAACTGAATCAGGTGATTGTGTTAATTCAATATTTACGTCGTCTAAACTAGCTGAAGCTAATGGTAAAGCTAGTAAAATTAGTAATATTAATAGTATTTTTTTCATTTTATTTTTCTCCTAATGGTTTTGTTTTATGTTCTTCTAAATGGTAATATGCTTGATCAAATGAATAACTATGTCCATTAAATTCTACTCTAAATATAGTGCCAACAAATGGGTTTCCCGGTTGGTTTGAAGTTATAACAGCATATACAACATTTGCTGGATTATCTAAATCCAAACGTATCTCACTAACATGATCTTCTGGATTATCTATTTCTGTGCTACCAACAGCTATTCTGATTATATCATTTGGAGAATTATAATTAACAACAACAAGCTGATCTAATGTTGGGAATGCTAATGTTAAACACCCTTCTGGTAAATCTTCTATTGCTTGTCTGATAACAGGTAAGTGTTCTTCATCTACTCTTTCAGTTAAATATGATACTCCATTTGTTTTCATTTTTTATCCTCCAATAAATTTTCCATCTTTTAAATTATAAACTTTATTAGCATATTTTGTTAGGTCTTTATCGTGTGTGATTAGTATTATTGTTTTTCCTTGTTTATTTAGTTCTTTTAACAAATCCATTATTTGTTTTCCTGTTTTTGAATCTAAGTTTCCAGTTGGTTCGTCTGCTAAAATTATATCTGGATCATTTGCTAATGCTCTTGCAATTGCAACCCTTTGTTGTTCTCCACCTGAAAGTTGACCTGGTCTGTTTTTAGCTCTATGATCAATTTTTGTTAATTCTAATAATTTATTTGCTCTTTCTATTCTTTGTTTTTCTGGAACTTTTTGGAATAGCATTGGTAACATTACATTTTCTAATGCTGATAGTGTTTGTATCAGGTTAAATTGTTGAAAAATAAAACCTATTTTTTTACCTCTAATCTGAGATAATTTTGATTCTGGTAATTTTGAAATATCTTGATTTTCTAATTTTATTGTGCCTTTTGTTGGGATATCTAAAGCTCCTATTGAGTTTAGAGCTGTAGATTTTCCTGATCCAGATGGACCCATGATTGCTATGAAGTCTTTTTCTTTAACTTCTAAATTTAAACCTTGTAAAGCAGGTATTTCTATATCATTTATCTTGTATATTTTATATACATCTTTCAAGTTTAGGACAGTTTTCATTTTCTTTAAAACTCTAAGAATTTAACTTAGAGGATACACCTCTTATATAAATAAAGTGAAAAATTAGCTTATAAATGTATCTGTTTTAACTGACTATCTATACAAAATTGTTGTGAAAAAGTCAACTACATCTAATCTGTATAATACATAGATAAATGTTAAGAAAATTAATAGTAATAAGATAAATAAAGCCATCTTAGCATAAAATCCTTTTTTTTGCCAAACAGTATTTCTTCTTAGTTCATTAAGTACTTTCATTTGTACTTTTTCACTAAAAGATATCTTATACTCTGTTCCATCCTCTTCTTTGAATTTCATAGATTTTGCCATTAGATAGTTGATAATTACATGGTTTATAAAGATTTATGTGAAAGAAAATAATGTTTAAAGTAATCCTCTATTATCTTCAATTATTGTATTGTATATTTCCCATGCTTGACAACATGCACAATTTTTATTATAATCCTTACATTTTTTACCATATAGTTTTTCAATTGTTTCTTCTAACCAGTTTTCATGTATTGCTTCTTCATAACATTTATTACATTCCCAATATTCTACTTCTTTTTCTTTTCCTGTCCATTTTACAACATCTATTGTTTTCCCTAATACTTTAGTTGTTCCAACTTTTTTATTTTGACCTTTTCCTATTGGAATTTTTAATTTGTTAAAGTAATGACCATTATTGTAATGTCCATCCTTGTAAACAATTATTTTAATTCTTTTTCCACAAACTACACATTTTCTAGATATTGTTCTTTTTGATTTAGTCATTTTGAGTTACAATATCTTAATCTTTTTAAAGTTTTGTGGTCACCTAAAAACAGAAAAGCTTAAATATGTGGTCACCCATTATATATGTATGATAGAAGTTAGAGATATAGGAAAAAAGAAAAAATATTATTTAACACATTCATTTAGAGAAGGAAAGAAAGTAAAGAAGATTAGAAGATATTTGGGTATGGATTTAAGTAAGAAGCAAATAGAAAAGTTAAAAGTAAGAGCAGAAGAAATTATAAAAGAACAAATTGAGAGTTATAAACTAATAAGAGATCCTTTAAAATATGAGTTAACTGAGAAAGAAGTAAAGTTAATCAAAGAATTAGAAAAAGAAAGAATAGAAATAAAATTTTCAAAAGAAAAATGGGAATTATTTACAGAATTATTTACATATAATACAAATGCTATTGAAGGTTCTGAATTAAATGAAAAAGAAGTTAAAGAAGTTTTAGAGAAAGATAAATGGCCTTATGATATAAGAAAAGAAGATATTTCAGAAACTTATGGTGTTGCAGAAGCGATTAAATTTATAAGAAAGAGTAAAGAGCATATTTCTGTTTCTTTGATTAAAAAATTACATTTGATAGTTTTTAAAAATTCTAAGGATTTTGCGGGTAAATTTAGGAAAAAAGGTGAGGAAGTTGTTATTAGAGATGGAAGAGGTAATGTTGTTCATATGGGTGCTCCTGCCAATAGAGTTAAAGGTTTATTGGAAGAATTAATTGAATGGTATAAAAAATATAAAAATAAGTATCCTCCAATATTATTAGCTGGAATAATCCATAACCAATTTGAGAATATACATCCTTTTGTTGATGGTAATGGGAGAGTTGGGAGATTGTTATTGAATAATATTTTATTAAAGAATAAGTTACCTCCTGTGAATATTAGTATGAGAAATAGAATGGAATATTACAAATCATTACAAGAATACCAGAAAAAAGGAGATATTAAGTTAACTGTTGAATTAATTCTTAAGGAATATAAAAATTTGAAAAAAGAATTAGGTGACCACAAAAATAAAAAAATGTAGTCACCCAAATATTTATAAAGTTGGTTTATTGTAGAACTTGTATGTGGGCGTGCCGGAGTGGTCAAACGGGACAGAATAATGTCTAAGCTCAAGATCACATATGAGATCCCTGTTAGCTTAGTGCTTACGCAGGTTCGAATCCTGTCGCCCACATAATCTTTTTTAGAAAAAAAGCTTAACCAAAAAATATTCCTTTTTCTTTTAACAGTTAGATAATTTTATATAGCCTTTTATTCTTTTTAGAAGTATGGATTTTATAGATAAAGTAAGAAAAATCAAACGAGGACCTGCTGTTATGATTAGTAAGGATATAGGAGCAATAATAGTTAATACTGGTATGGGTAAGAAATCAGAAGTTATGGAAGCAGGAACAGGAAGTGGAATGTTAGCTGCTCATTTAAGTAGAGTTGTTAAAAAAGTTTATGGATATGAAAGAAGAGAGGATTTTTATGAAATTGCTAAAGAAAATTTTAAAAAATTAAAGATTAGAAATATAGATTTGAAGAATGAAGATGTGAAAAAGGCAAAAGAGAAAGTTGATGTTATAATATTAGATTTAGCAAATCCTTGGGATTATAATTTGGATAAAAATTTGAATGAAAATGGGTTTTTAGTTTGTTATTCACCAAATATTACTCAAGTTAAGGAATTAGTAGAGAAAACTAAATTAAAATTTGTTAAAATGATTGAAGTAATAGAAAGAGAGTGGATTATTGATGAAAGAAGGGCTAGACCTAAAAATATGATGTTAGGACATACAGGATTTTTAGTTTTTTTAAGAAAGGTTTAAAAAGAAGTAAATGCTTGTAGAAATAATGAAAAAAGTTGAGTTTAATGATGTTGCGATTTGGATTTTGATAGGTTTGGGTGTTATATTATTGGTAGCATCTTTTTTTAAAGGTGGTTAGATTATGAAAATAGAAAATATAATAATTTTGATTTTAGTTATAATATCTGCAGTTTTTGTTTTTTGGTATGCTTTTGGTAATTCTCCTACATTTGAACAAGCAATTTTAGTTTTAATTTTAACTGTTTTATTTACAAATAACTCAAGAAATACAAAAAGAGATGTAAGTTGTAAATTTTTAGAAGAAAGATTTAATAGATTAGAAAAAAGTTTTATAAAATTAGTTGATGATGTTAAGGAGTATAAGGTGTAAAAATGGTTATATATGTGGTTGATACTTCTGTAGTAATTGAACGAGTTGTTAGTAAATTAGTAGAGAAAAAGGAAATAGAAGGTAGAATTTTAATTCCTAGAGCTGTTGTTTCTGAGTTAGAAAATCAAGCAAATAAAGGTTTAGAGATAGGAATGATGGGTTTAGAGGAGTTACAGAATTTACAGAATTTAAAAAAAGATGGGAAAATAGAGATTGAATTTGTGGGTGAGAGACCTACTTCGTATCAGATGAAGTATGCTAAGCCTGGTGGTGAGATAGATGCTTTGATAAGAGAATTAGCATATAATGAAGATGCGGTTTTAATAACTGCAGATAGGGTTCAGGCTGAAAGTGCTAAAGCATTTGGTATGAAGGTTAAGTTTTTTGAATTTAAGAAACCTATTAAAAAATTAGAAATTGAAAAATTATTTGATGATAAGACAATGAGTGTGCATTTGAAAGGTGATTGTATAGTTGTAATGAAGAAAGGTTTGCCTGGAAATTGGAAATTAGTTAAAGGTAAGGAAAAATATGATAATGAAAAAATAAAAGAAATGGCTAAGGATATAGTAGAGAAGACTAACATGGATAAAGATAGTTTTGTGGAAATTTCTAGGAGAGGAAGTACGATTGTTCAATATAAAAATTATAGAATTGTTATTACTAAACCTCCTGTTTCAGATGGTTGGGAGATAACTGCTGTTAAACCTTTGAAGAAGTTAAATTTAGATGAATATAAGTTACCAGAAGCGATTAGTGAGAGAGTTAAGACAAAAGCAAGAGGGATTATTATTGCTGGTGAAACTGGTTCAGGAAAAAGTACATTTGCAATGGCTATTGCTGAAGATTATTTAAAACAAGGGAGAATAGTTAAGACAGTTGAAAGTCCAAGAGATTTAGATTTACCTGATGATATTACGCAATATAGTAAGAATTTTACTTCAAGTGAAGAATTGCATGATATATTATTTTTGACAAGACCTGATAATTTGATATTTGATGAGATTAGAGATACTCCTGATTTTAAATTGTATATAGATTTAAGGTTGGCTGGAAGTGATTGTGTTGGAGTAATGCATTCCGCTAGTCCTATAGATGCTATTCAGAGATTTATTGGAAGATTGGATTCAGGAATGATTCCTAGTGTTTTAGATACAATCTTATTTGTTGAGAAAGGTAATGTAGAGAAAGTTTATTCATTAAGTATAATGGTTAAGGTTCCTTCGGGAATGACTGAAAGTGATTTAGCAAGGCCTGTTGTTGAGGTTAAGAATTTTGAAGATGGGAAGTTGGAATATGAAATTTATAGTTTTGGAGATAGTACAGTTGTTATTCCAGTTTCAAAAGAGAAAAAAGCTACAAATAAATTAGCTGAGAAGGAAATTGAAAGGGAATTTAGTAAGTATGTAGATAGAATTAATGTTGAAATTGTAGATAGTAATAGGGTTAAAGTGTTTGTTCCTTCAGGTAGTGTGAGTAGGATAATTGGAAAACAGGGTAAAAATATTGAGAAAATTGAGAAAAAATTAGGTGTTAGAATAGATGTTAATGAGTTAGAAGGTAAGGAGAAAATTGATTATGAGGTTTATGAAAAAGGAAAATATATAATATTTAATGTTAATAGTGAAGGTAATGTAGATTTTTATGTTGATGGAGAGTTTTTGTTTTCAGGAATAGTAAGTAAGAAAGGTGAAGTTAAAGTTAGTAAGAAAAGTGATTTAGGAAAGAATGTTTTGAAGGCTTTGGATAAGAAGAAGAATGTTGAGGTTTTTAGTGGTTGAGGTAATGTAACTGTAAGCTTTAAAAAAGCTTAACCAAAAAAAAGAAAAAAATTAGTCTTCAATATGGGCAAATAAATACTCAAGACATTCCTTTCTCCAATCTTCACCTTCTATAAGTTTTCTGGCTCGTTCTGTATCTGTTTTACCTTCTCTTCTTAAACCAAGTAATTCATTTTGTGGTTCTATAGTACCAATGATTACAGCTAAAAATTCCTCTTGTCCACGATTTTCTAATCCTTCGTAATTAGGTTCTGGTATTCCTTCCTGAAATTCATCATTATAAACTTTTCTTGCTATATCTAAATATGGTTGAAAACCTGGATTTTTTAAAGTTTCTATTGTTGGTGGATGTATGTGTGTATTTGTCATTTTTTAACCCCCATAAACAGTTGAAAATAGGTAAAAATATATAAAGTTAATTGTTTTTTAAAAGTAAATGGGAATAAAAGTAGAATTTAATCCGGATTTGGCTTTAAGGAATATTGATTGTGGTAGAAGTTTAGAAGAATGTATTCCCAGGAGATTAGAAGAAGGTAGAGTTTATGAATTTCTTAAAAAAGGTCAAAGAAATTATTGGTTAGAAGGTGAAATTCCCTTAATTGAAACTGATGGTAGTGAATTAAGTATGCCTTTAGCAAGTATAACTATTTTAAATGTTGTTCATTTTCTTAAAGATAGAGAAGTTTATACAAAAGGAAGTTATGTTGTTGAGAAAGTTTTGGAAGAAGGGGAAGTTTATTTTAATGGTTTTGGGGTTGTTGAATAAAGTGGAAAAGGTTTTGTAAATCGTACCCCACCCACCGCCCTTGAAAGAATTATCTTTTTGTGAGTATTAAAAAGATAAAGATTATATATCTAATATGATTTACTATTAATTTATGTGGAAGAAATATAAAATTTTAGGAATAATTTTGTTTTTATTATTGATTCTTATGTTTTCTGGATGTTCTAATGATAATCCAACTGGCGGGAGTGTTGTTGATATAAAAAAAGAACCAGAAATTAAAGATTGTCCTTTTGATTGTTGTATTTCTGGGGAATATAAAATAAAAGATTGTGGAAAGTATTATGAATGTTTGAATAATAAATGTGAAACTGTTGATAGTGATAATGATGGTTTAAGTGATGTTGAAGAAATAAAATTAGGAACTAATCCTAAATTACATGATTCTGATGGAGACACATTAAGTGATTACCAAGAATATAAAATTATGAAAACTGATCCATTAGATAGAAATACTGATAAAGATAGATATAATGATAACGAAGATCCTAATCCCTTAAATGTAAATAGTGCGAAAATAGAAATAGATGTGATTAAAAATGAAGGTCATTGGGATGAAACACTTAAAAATGAAATATTACCAATTCTAGGATGTCTTGCAATATATGGTGGAGAAGTATCGGTAGGAGATATTAGTGGGATTGTGGCTGCTTTATGTGCTAAGGTTATGGGTGTTAATTCAATAACTGATTTAGCAACAAAAAATGTATATTTTAGAAATATTGAAATTCAAACTAAAAATGTTGGGAATGATTATTCTTCTTATATTAGATATAGAATAAAAGTGTATACTAAACATAAAAATAAACCAAAAGAATTGTTCCGTAATATGGATATAAATATTGGTTCTTTAAAATCTGGAGAATATGATATTAATAAACTTAGTTTTCCTTCTAAAATTGGTGAATATGCTGTTGGTATTTTAAAGGATATGTTAGAAGGAAAAACTGGAGAAAAAGAATACATTTTAGAAGTTGAAAGTTTAGAGTATGAAAAATTTTAAGATATTCTTTTTTGTTTAATCTTTTTTTCTAAAAAAGCTTACAGTTACAAATACATTCCAATATCTATCTTTAACTTCCAAAAACTATTTAACTTTCCTTTTCTTTCTAAAACTAATGGAGAACTTTATTGAAAAACAAATTGGAAAAGTAGTTGGAAATGCAGCTGCTAAAATTGCAAGAGATATTAACTCAAATTGCATAATTTCCATAGCACAAAAAGAAAATAAAGAGTATGATGAAGATAATAAGTTAGATGTTAGGGTAACAATTTTCAGAAAAAATCAAGATTCTTACAAAAGATTAGAATATACAACAGAAGTTAATAAGGTTTCAATTGGTTCTGTTGTACCTATAAAAGAAGTTTTGATGGAAGCTGTTAAAAAAGAATATATTTTGAAAGGAGATAAGGTAGTTTGTGTTCAGGATGAATCTATGGGTGGAGGTTATAAAGCTTTAATGTTTATTTTTGATGTAGATAAGATTTTTTTTAATATTTCCATGCACGAATTAGCAGAATTTATAGATACGAATGTTTTGGAAACAATTTTAAATATTTGTTTGGAATTAGGAAGGGAAGGTAGAGAAGGAAGGAAAATTGGAACTGCTTTTGTTATTGGAGATGAAGGAGGTATTTTAAGATATACTAAACAATTGATAATAAATCCTTTTGCTGGTTATGAGGATGAAAAGAAGAATATATTAGATCCTGATATTAAGGAAACAATAAAGGAATTTGCACAATTGGATGGAATTTTTGTAGTAAATGAAAAAGGAGTTATTGCAAGAGCAGGAGCGTATATTGATGTGGATACGTTTGGTATAGAATTGAAGGGTTTAGGTGGAAGACATAGAAGTTGTGCTGCTATAACTAAAAAAACAGGGAGTATAGCTGTTGTTGTAAGTGAGAGTGGTGGTTTAGTAAGAGTTTTGAAGGATGGGAAGATTGTTATGAAGTTGCCTTGAATAACCATCATTTAGGTTATTTTTCTAAAAAAGTTTAAAAATGTATAAATTTAACTGTTTTTGTAAGGACCCGTAGCTCAGCTAGGATAGAGCGACAGATTCCTAATCTGTAGGTCGTGAGTTCAAAGAATCTTTTTAGGAAAAAGCTTCACCAAAAAAGGTTAGAAAGTCTCATCGGGTCCGATTTATGTTCTTAATTACAATAATAGTTATAAAGTTAGATTATAGTTAAAAAAATATGGCAGATGTTGTAGAGAATTTAATATATCCTGAACTTGATAGATTGAAAAAACTGTCTGATGATTTAGATGATGTAATCACTTATATTGGTTTTTGTGATTGGAATGAAGAAGAAGTAATGAGATTGAAAGAAGAAATTAAAGAAGAATACGGAGATTATAGAGATAGTATAGAAACTACTCATTTTGGTCATCATGGGATAAGTAGAGCTTTACATAGTATAGTAAGTGCGTATGATTGGTTAATGGATTTTGATTGGTTAAAAGATAAACCTAGTTCAGAAAGTATTGAAGAAGATGCTAGAGATGTGGTTACAGAATATTTACTTTGTCATGGAGAATGGGAATAATTAACTTTGTATGATTTCAGCTGCTTTTTTCGCACCATCACCAGTTATATTTAATTTTTTAAGATTTTCTTCAAATTTGTTTTCTTTTTTTAAGAATTCCAAGATATATTTTTTAAGAATTTCAGAATCTATTTCTTTTAAGTTTTTAACCATACCTAATCCATTTTTTTGCATTACATATCCATTTATTTGTTGTTCTAAGTGATTTTGTATTGGAAATATTAAAGATGGTTTTTTGTAAACAACTAATTCTGATAATGTTGAGTGGCCAGCTAGAGTAATAACTGCTTTTGAAGCTTTTAAATAATCTAGGAAGTTTTCCTTGAATTTGTAACATTTAATATTTTTTTCTTTAAAATCTTTTTTGTATCCAAAAATAATAAAATCTTCATCTATAGAAGGTAGGATTTTAATTAATTCATCAGCTACTGTTATTCCAAATTGAGAACCACCAAGCATGATTAATATTGGTTTCTTTTTTAAATTTAATTTTCCTTTTGATTCCCTTACTATTGGATTTATTGAATTTTTAGAAGAACCTGTTAAAGATGGGATTACTAGTTGACCATAAGAATATAGTTTTTGTAAGTATAATTTTTGTAATTTAAGAAAAATAGATTTTGGTTTTACTTCTTTTAGAATAGAAGGTTGAGTTCCAAAAATAGTTATTAGTTTTTTCTTTAATAATCTTGAAATTGGGATTGCTAAAGGTTCTAAATCAGAAACAATAACATCTGGGTTGAATTTTTTAGAAATAAAGTATAATCTAATTAGATCTATAAATTGTAAAGGTAAGGAAAATAAATTATCTATAAAAAATAAGAAGGGTTTTAGTTTAAATGATTTATCTGGGAATTTATAACTGTGAATTTTTGTTGTTGGGTATTTGTTTTTGAAATATTCATAACCTTTGTGATATGTTGCTATTTTTATTTTAGCATTTAGTTGTTTTATAATTGCATGTTGTCTTATTATGTCTCCATATCCGATTCCTGTTATAAAAAATAATACCTTCATTTTATTTTATCAAAAACCTCTGCGTATTTACAATCATTTTTCATGCCGTTTAGTCTTTCTTGAATATGTAAAAAAGGAAGTAAGGATGTTATGTATGGTTTTTGTGATTCGAAAAGATTTAAAGCTTTTATTTTTAAGCTATGTGTTTTTGTTGTGTCTACGTATAATTTAGGTAAATCTTCTATTTTGAAGATGTTTAAAACTTTCATTGGATTCCAGACATCAAAAGTGTAAAGATGTGTTTTTTCTTTTATTTTTAAGGATAGAACAATATCATTTACATCTCTGTGATCTTTATGAACATCTGTTTTTGAATGTGTGAAGATTTTTGTTGGTTTAAATTCTTCTATAATCTTTCTTAATTGTGTTTTTATTTTAGATTTATTTTTTGAGAATTGATTTTCTGGGATATCTAAGAAGATTGTTGTTCTTTTTAGTAATTTTGTTGCTTTTTCTGTTTCTTTTATTCTTTCTTGTTTTACGATTTCTTCTTGTAAGTGAGGTAAGGATTTTTCTCCGTGTGAGAAGATGATAGTTAAGATGTTATGGTTATCTTTTGCATATTTGAATAAAGTTCCACCTAATGCAACGAATTCATCATCTGAATGTGAACATATTACTAGGATGTTTTCTTTCATTGTTTTTAATAAGAATTATATGTTTAAAATAGTTTTGTTTTGACTAAAAAAGCTTAACCAAAAAATCAATGAGAATTACTCTTCATCGCCAACAAGATATTCTATTGGAAGGGGGGCTCTTTCTCCTAAAGCATCAACACCAGAAACGGTTAAAGGTCCACTCATAAAATTAGAATATTCTACAATTCGGGGTTCTTCATCCCACTCACTTCCTTCTTCTCTTTTTCTTTTTTCATATACTTCAACTAATGCTTCAAACCAATCCATTTTAAAATTAGTAAATATTGTTTACTTAAATAGTTTTGGTAATTTAACTGATAAAGTAAAGAAAATGCGCCGACCGAGATTCGAAATTCCGAACATCTAAGTTTTTCTGATGTTTCTCGGATCGCTGGCTTGGAAGGCCAGAATTTTAGTCGAATTTTAGTTCTCTAACCGTTGAACTATCGGCGCATAAGAATAATAGAGAATTTTGCTTTTATAAAGTTTTTCTATTTTAATTTCTTAAAAACATAATCAATTTGGTCTTTTTTCCATCCTCTTGCTAATAGTTTTTTTCTTATCTCTACTTTTGGTGTTTTTTTAGCTAAAGAATTTTTTACATATGTTTGTAAAGCAGTTAGGTTTCTTAAAGATTTAAATGGTTGTTTTTTTTGTTTCTTAAAAGGTAGTTTTGGTAGAATAAATTTGTAAACTAAAAATCCTATTATTAGAACTATTAAAGCAATTATAAAAGGTGTATAATTTGCTGTTTTTGATTGACAATCCTCTGAACAAGTGTTTTCATTTTCATCTGAGTCACATACATTATTCCCACATTTTGGAGTTAGTAATAATTTAGATATTAAAACAGTTCTTATGTCATTTATTTGATTTAGAATATTTCCTTGGATAACATAAGTGAATTTTTCTCCTGTGAATGAAGAATATTCTGATTTATATGAAGATTGAATTGAAGAAAATTTAAAATTTCTCATGTCTGATTGTATTGAAGAAGGTATTTTTTCTATTAAGTAGATATTAGTTAATGTTGTTCTTGGGTTTACTTCTTTATTTATTATTGTGAATTCTTGTTTTTCATTATCTTGATAAATTACTCTTATTATTTTTATATTTGCTCTTGTTGTTATTTTATTTTGGAGAGTTAGTAAAACTGATGAATCTGTTTGAGAGTTTAATAAGTTTAAAACATCATTAATATCTTGTTCTGATGATTTTTGATAATCTGTTATTTGTGAAATTATAATTAATGTTTTTGGTATTTCTGTTTTTAAATTGTTTAAAGAAGAATAAATTGTTTCTAATTGTGAATCAGAAGCATCGGTTACTCTTGCTTTTAAATCTTCTAATTTATTTTTTGAATTTTGAACTTTTGTTAATAGATTTAAAGTTGTTATGGATTGTTCGGTAGATGTTTCGAAATTAGATAGTGTAGATAATATGTCTTCTTCTATTTCATCTATTAATGATTGTGTAACATCTTTTAAAGATTCTATTGTTATTGTTCTTGTTGTTGTATCTTGGAAATTATCAAAATCTTTAATTTTTAAAGTAACTGTGTAAGTTCCTTCTTCTGAATAAGCATGTTGTGTTGTTATTCCTGAATCTGTTGAATTATCTCCGAAGTCCCATTCATAATTTGTTATTGGAGAGTCAACTTCTAAAGAATTGTTTCCTGAAAAAATAATTCTTTCTCCTGCAATTGCTTTGTTTTTAGAACTATAAATCTCTGCTGTTGGAATATCTGAAATAGTAAAGTTTGTTTGGTTTTTTATATTTAAAAATTCTATTTCTAATTCATGAATGCCAAGTTCATCTGAAGATAGTTGTAAGGATTGTAATGGTATTCTTGTATTAGGGTTTAAAATTAATTCTTCTTCTATTGGTGTTAATTCATGTAATTTGTTTGTTGATTTGATTTCTGTTTGAGTTTGATAAATAATTTCTGGATTTTTTATTAAGATATTTTTATCTGCTTTGATTGATAATGGGATTATACAATTAATATTATCTTTTGAAGGACAATCAATTAAAAAATCATTTAATGAATTTTGGAATTCTTGGAAAATTGTTGAACTTGATAAAGTTTTGTTAAAAATTCCTGGTTTTATTTTTATTAAAAAATCATTTGGTTGTGAATCACATTGATTTTTACAAATTTGTCCTTGTGATTGTAAATTTTCTTGATAAGATAATCTGTAATATCTTTCGTTTGGTAATCCTCCTTTTACATTTACACATACTAAATGTTTTTCTTTTATTGGGTTTACTAAATCTATTTCACAAGAATGCCATGATCTTGTTAATTCATCTGGTAGTTTACATTCTCCTTGTTTTTGTAATCTATTATTTAAGATAGTAGCAAATAAATCTGCTCTTTCTGATAATGCTTCGTAATGTACTGATACAGAGAATTTTTTTGATTGAGATAAATTAATTATTTCACAATAATCCTTTGAAATTCCTGGAAGTAATTGAGTTCCATCTTCTGTTAGTTCTAAAGTTGTATTTGGTAATATGAAATTATCAAATTGTAAGAATTCTCCAAAATAATCCCAAATAGTATCATTTCCTATATTAATTGAGATTGTTGGTGGGGTGTTGACTCTTTCAAATGTTATCTGTGAAGATGTAATTGTTGAGTCTAAAGGGACTTTTATTCCTACTAAAGCATGTTGGGTTATTTTTGTTGAGAATGGATCTGCAATATCATATAAACCTGAGATTAAAGTGTATGGAATTGTTTGATTGTCTAATATTTTTTTTAATTGTTTTGATGATTTAGAATTGTCTATGTATGCATTAATTCTTGTTGAAGGGTTTAAAGATTGATTATAATTTAAGATTATATCTCCTTTTAATTCTTTATTGATTCCAAATGTATCTGTTAATAAATTAATTTCTAAAGAATTTGCATAAGTTAATGGAATTAATAGTAATAAGAATAGGACTAAATATTTTTTCATTCATACACCTCTTTTAGTAGAAAATAGTGAGTTTAGTATATAAATATTATGTTTTGATGATTTAACTGTTTGAAGTAAAATTTCCGAAAGTTTTAAATATGTGTGAACACATAATTATTTGTGGTGATATAATATGGGAAATATGACTTTATCAATTCCGGATGAAATGCAAGATGAAATGAAACAGTTTTCAGAAATTAAATGGAGTGAAGTAGCCAGAAAAGCTTTTATTGGTAAATTAGAAACCTTGAAACTAGCAAATAGGCTAGCTAGTAAAAGTAAATTGACAAAAGAAGATGTAGAGAAGTTTAGTAAGAAAATAAAGCGTTTAGCCACTAAGAGGTTTCTTGCATGAATATAGTTATAGATTCTAATATTTTGTTTTCTGCATTAATCAAAGATTCTATTACTAGAAAAATTATTTTGATTAGTGATAGTTATTTTTTGTTTCCTTTAGTGATATTTGAAGAAATGGAAAAGTATAAGGGTGATTTATTTAGAAAATCTGGGATGGATGAAAAAAGTTTTGGTGAATTATTTAATTTAATATTGAAAAAAATTGTGTTTGTACCTGATGAAGTTTTGTATTCTTATAGAGAAGATGCTTTAAAATTGGTTGAAAAGATAGATATTAATGATGTAGCTTTTGTTGCTTCTGTTTTAGCTTATCCTAATTCTGTTTTATGGTCTGATGATAAGAAATTAAAGAAGTTAAAAAATGTTGAAGTTTTGAATACTAAAGATATTATTGATTTTCTTTATTCTTGATTACTTTTTTGAATTCAGAAGGAATAATTTTTGTTTTTGCGTCTTTGAAAGTAGAAGTTAGTTCTTTTTTATTTAAGAATTCATGTAAGAAAACTGCTAGAGCTGAAACTTCAGAAATTGGTTGAGATGTGATTGAAATGTTAAAGTCTGATAGTTTGTAATATTCTGGTTCTACTTTTGATCCTCCTACTATGATTAGTATATTTTTGTTTTTAATTTTTTTAAGTATTTTTGGTAATTGTAAGCCATAAGCAGTTAAATGAATAATTGTAAACTTAGATTTTTTTTTATTTTGGATAAGTTTTAAAGGATTTTTAGTATATTCTGTTGTAAATTTAGAACCAAATTGTTTATTTACTTTTTTTATTGAATTTTCGAAATTAGAATCTTTTTGTCCTGAATAGTATAGTTTAGATGATAGGAATGCTCTTGCAGTTAAGGCTACATGTGTGGTTAGTCTTTCATCTCTGTGAATTCTGTGGTTTAATCTTAAGATTTGGATCATTTTATTATTAAAAAGAATAAACTTTATAAAGCTTAGTAAAACACTTTAAAAGATGATTAATGAGGAATTTTATAAGAAACATTATAAGAAGTTCTTTGTAATACCTATTTTATTATTAGTTATAAGTTTAGTAGTTATTTATGATTTTAATTCAAAAACTGGAGATATAGTAAATAAAGATGTAAGTTTGAAAGGTGGTTTAACTGCTACTGTTTATATTGATAATGTGGATGTTTTAGAATTGGAAGAATTTTTAGATGGGAAGTTTGATGATGTTTTAGTGAGAGAATTGAGTACTGTTGGAAAATTGAATGGATTTATTATTGAATCGGGTGATGTGGATGATAAGAAATTAAAAAGTGTTTTAGAAGAAAAATATGGTGTATTTGGTAGTGAAGATTTTAGTGTTGAGATCACAGGAAGTAGTTTAGGAGAGAGTTTTTATAAGGAAATGTTGAAAGCTATCTTATTTGCGTTTTTATTCATGGCATTTGTTGTTTTTGTTGCTTTTAGAAGTTTTATTCCTAGTATTGCTGTTATATTTGCTGCGATATTAGATTTAGTTATTACATTAGCAATTGTTGATTTGGTTGGGATAAGAATTTCAACTGCTGGTGTTGCTGCGTTTTTGTTGTTGTTGGGATATAGTATTGATACAGATGTTTTGTTGACAACTAGAATGTTGAAGAGAAAAGAAGGTGGATTATTTGAAAGAATGATTGGTGGTGTAAAAACTGGTTTGACAATGACAGTTACTACTATTGTTGCTTTATCTGTTGCTTTTATCTTTTCAAATTCATTGATATTGAAGCAGATGTTTTTGATAATTTTAATTGGTTTGTTTGTTGATGTGATTAGTACATATTTCATGAATGCTGGAATTTTATATTGGTATAGTAGGAGAAAAGATGGATAGAGAGAAAATAAAGTTGTTATGTGAATGCTATCTGAGTTGGTGGAGGAGAAGAGAGAGGAAAGTAAGAGAATTAGGTAGAGAGTTAACTATTGAAGAAGAAGATAGTGGATTTGGTAATGTTATTAGTGGTTTACAGTGGTGGATTCATGGAGCAATAGATGTTACACTTGATGAAACTGTTATTGGTGGGATATATGAGAATATTTCATGGTTAGAAAAAAACTATGGAGAATTACCTTTTGATAGATTAGATGAAAATGATGAAGATTATAGGGTTTTATTTGAAGTTAGGGATTTATTGGGTGAAATTAAATCTGATTTAGAAGTTTTTGTTGAAAGTGATAATGGTGTAGACAAGGAATTAGGAGAAAGAATACAAGAAAAATTATTACATCTTACTCAATGTGGGCATAAATATAGAGAAGAAACATTAGAAAGACATGGAATTAAATTAGAAACACCGGAGTTTGTTTATGAAAATTAAAGAAATATTTTCGGATTGGAGAATGATTATTTTAATAGTTGTATTATTATTAACTGTAGTAGCTATTAAGCCTACTCCTTGGAAAGAAGGTATTGAAGTAGTTAAAGTTAATCAGGAAGAGTTATTGGATCAAGGAATGGGTAGTGGAGAGATTATAAAGATAATAAATGGTAAGAATATAGAAACTTTAGAGGATTTTAGTGATGTTGTTCTTGGTGAGAAAATTGATATTAGTACAGATAGAAGTAATTATGCTTATTTAGGTAATAGTTTGAATATTATAGTTAAAGAAGTTGATAAAAGTAAGATAAAAAAGGGTTTGGATTTAGCAGGTGGAACAAGAGTTTTGTTAAAACCTAAAGAGAAAGTTAGTGATCAGCAAATGGATAATTTAGATAGTATAATGAAGACGAGATTAGATGTTTATGGTTTAAGTGATTTGAATATTAGAAAAGCTAATGATTTATCAGGAAATAAATTTTTATTAGTTGAGATAAGTGGAGCAACACAAGATGAAGTTAGAGAGTTGATAGGACAACAAGGTAAATTCGAAGCTAAAATAGGTGAAGATATTGTTTTTATTGGAGAAAAAAAAGATATTAAGAATGTTTGTAAGGATGATGGAAGTTGTTCTGGTGTAAGTCAGTGTGGTGCTGTTGAAGGAAATCAAGAACAGTGTAGATTTGAATTTAGAGTTACTTTGAGTAATGAAGCTGCGAAAAAACATGCAGAACTAACAGGAAAGTTAGAAGCAAATGAGAGTAATGGAAGATATTTGAGTAAAAAAATTGATTTTTATTTGGATGGAGAGTTAGTTGATAGTTTATTTATTGGTGCTGATTTAAAAGGTGTTGAGACTGCGGATATATTAATTAGTGGTCCTGGAAGTGGTGTTAATAGGGATGAAGCATTAGATGATGCTTTGAAAAACATGAATAAATTACAAACAATATTAATGGTTGGTAGTTTGCCTTTTGAATTGGAAATTGTTAAGATGGATAGTATTTCTCCAAGATTGGGTTTAGAGTTTTTTAGAAATATATTTTTAGTTGGTGCTTTAGCAATATTGTCTGTTGCTGTTGTTATATTTATTAGATATAGAAATTTTAAAATTATTTTACCTGCAGTTATAACAATGATGAGTGAGATATTTATTATTGTTGGTGTTGCTGCGTTTATTGGATGGAGATTAGATTTAGCTGCTATTGCTGGAATATTAGCATCAGTTGGTACTGGTGTTGATGATCAGATTGTTATTACAGATGAAGTAATGAGTGGAGATATAGCTTATGATTGGAAAGATAAATTGAAGAAAGCATTCTTTATTATATTTGTTGCTTACTTTACAACTGTTGCAGCAATGTTGCCTTTGTGGAATGCTGGTGCAGGATTAGTAAGAGGTTTTGCATTAACAACAATAATTGGAGTTACAATTGGGGTATTTGTAACGAGACCTGCTTTCGCTAGTATGATTGAGAAGTTGTTGAAGAATTAAGTTCTAACTAATTGTTGTTCTACAAATTTTCTAAATCCTATTTTAGTATGTGGTCCTTCTGTTTCTTGGTATTGTGATCCTAGACTAACATATTCTTTGTAAGTCATTCCTTCAGGACATTGACATATTTTTTCTAAGTCAAATTTTTCAACTGATTGATCACCAAAATTACACCTTAAACATGATTCAACTGGATCTGTAGTATAGATTATTGTTTGTCCCATTGCTTCTAATTCAAAAATCCTTATTGGACATTCTTTTCCGTATTCTGTTTCTTTTATTGGCATTTTAAGTTCTAGTTAAAACATAACTTCCGATAGCTATTAAGAAAATTCCTAACCATCTTGATAACGTGATATTTTCTTTTAAGAAAAATAATGATACTAGAGCTACTAAGATATATCCTGTTGAAACTAATGGGTATGCGTATGATAAGTCAAACTTTGATAAAACAGTTAACCATATTAAAAAAGATATAACAAAAACTAGTAAAGCTGTTAGAATATAAATATTTGTAAAAATTTTAAATAAGTTAGAAGATAATTGTGATAAAGAAATTGTTCCTATTTTATTCATTCCTTTTTTTAATAAAAATTGTCCTGTGACTGCTAAGATGATTGAAATGAAAATATATATTATTGCTGACATTTTTCTCCTCATTTTTTAAAAACCATATTTGAACTCTTTATATAGTTTTCTGATAAAGAATAAAGGTAAGAATATTCCATATAAAGTTATTAGTAAAGGTAGTAAGTTGAAAATAGAAAAAATTAAGATTAGATAAACAGGATTTAGTAAGACAATTAGGTCTGATTTTGTTTGTTTTTTAGATTTTTTAGGTTTGGTTTTTGTTGTTTGTAAAACTTCATATTTTTCTGTAGATGCCATTCTGATTAAAAGTAAAGAGATAATTGTTGAAAATCCGAAAATTAAGAAAATTAGGGAAGAGAATTTATAGAATAAAGCAAATGAAATTGCAGTTATAACTGTCGTAGTTACAATAAAATGTCCTACACAATCTAGATAAAAACCATTAACTGATGTTTGTTTGTTGTATCTTGCAACTTCTCCATCTGAAAAATTTAAAATGAAAGATAATAAAAGTATTAATGCTCCTATCAAAGATAAAAAATAAGAACCTTTTAAGAAGAATAAAGATGATATAATTCCTGTTAAAATCCAGATAATAGTAACTTGATTTCCTGTTAGGTTTAAAGAAAGAAAGAATTTAGTGGTGTATGCTGAAATAAATCTATGAAAATATTTATCTAAGTTATTTGCTGATTTTGGTTGAGTTTTTCTTATTTGTTTTATTGTTGGCATTGTTAAAAAGTAAGAAAAAAGAGTATAAAAGTATTTAGTTAGTGAGAAATATATAATTAAGTTATTTGTTTAAAATTGATTTGAAAGTTGTTAAAATAGATAGTAAATCTTGTTTTTTTGTGATTTTTAGGATTAACATTAAGAAAATTGCTATTGGTAATAGTAGTAAACCGTAAAATTTTAAGTAAAATGAGAATGGAATTAGTAAAATTAAAGGTAGGATTAGGATAAATCTTCTTGAAATTTTTGTTTTGAAAGATAATAATGAAAATGCTAGTAGATGTGATAGGGTTGTTGCGATTGTGATTCCTGTTAGGTTAAATTTTGGAATTAAAATTATATCTAAGATTATATTTAGAATTGCTGCTGATAAGATAGGTATTAGTGCTTTTTCTGGTTTTAGTTGAGCTGTTAGATTTGTGTAAATTAAAGAGTATAAAGAGTAAAAAATTAAACCTATTGATAAAATCATGAAATAAAATTCTATTCCTATGTATTTTGGGAAGAAAATTTTTGTGATTAAGAAAATAAATGAATTTAAAGTTATAGCTATTAGGAATGATAAGAAGAAAGAAACTCTTAAGGTTGAGTTTAAGATTGGTTTTGAATCTTTTAGTTCTGAAGATTTTGTAAGTAAGAAGAATGATAATGAGGATGGAATGATTGCAATAATATTTGATAATGGTCCTGCTATGTTATATTGAGCTACATTTTTGTATGTTGAAAGAAATCCTAAAATTGTAGAGTCAATCCATCCTAGGAAAAGAAAAGATAGAGAAATAGAAGAAACTATTAATCCTTTTTTTATGTAAGCTTTTATTGTTGTTAAATTTAAAGAGAATTTCTTGAAAAGTGAAAATATTTCTGATTTAACTGGTAAAAACATAAAAATTGAGTTTAGGATGTAACTTAAGGAGTAAGAGAATAAAATTCCTAAAGTTTGATGTTCTTTTAGTATGAAAAGGAAAATGATAGCGAAAAATGGATAAAGAGCATTAAGAAATTGGAGTAAGTGATATTTGTATTTTACTCTTAGGAAAGTTCTTGCAAAACCTCTGATGAATAAGAATGGAAGCATGATGATTAATGGTAGGATCATAGGATATTTTATTGAAATTATTAAACCTATGATTGTTAAGATTAAGTTGAAAAATAATAAGAAGTAGAAAACTGAATGTGTGTCTTTCTTTTTTATAATCCATGGTACTGTTATAGTTGGGATTCCTAGTAAAGTGAAAAACATTATAATTGAGAAGATAGACATGAAAAAAGATGCTTCTCCATAAATATCTTTTATGAAAAAATTAGCAAGAACTAAAAGCATTACATAGGTTAGAACTTTAGATAAAATGATGAATAAAAATGTGTATATTGTTTCTTTTTTTCCTTTCATGGTTTTGGTAGAAATGTTGGGTTTTATATAATTATTGCTTGAGGATAGAAATCCATATAAAGAACAGTTTAATTTGTTTAATTCTATGAAAATAAACTTGATTAATTTACCATCAGAAGAAACTTCAATATTGCCTCCATTAGTTTTGGGTTATATTGCTAGTTTGTTAAAAGAACATGAAGTAAAGTTGGTAGATTTTAATTTTAGTGAAGAATTGGAAGAAAGTGATTTGAATATAGTTAGTACTGCGAGTGTAGATTATTATAATAATCCTCCTTTGAATATGGAGAAAATATTTGAATGTTTGGAAAAAATAAAAGGTAAAAAATTGATATTTGGTCCTCATGTTACTTCTACTCCTGAAATTTTTAAGAAATATGGAGAATTGGTTATTGGTGAACCTGAATTAACAGTTAAAAGTTATGTTGAGAAGTTAAGTAAAAATGAAGATGTGAAAAATGTAAAAGGTTTGTATGGAAATGAAAAAAGAGAATTGATAAGAGATTTAGATGAATTACCTTTTCCAGATAGAAATTTAATTAAAAATGATAAATATTATAATCCTTTAGCAAAGAAAAAACCTTATACTATGTTGATAACTTCTAGAGGTTGTCCGTTTAAATGTATTTATTGTTACAACGAAGTTTTTGGTCATGTTTGGAGAAGTAGAAGTGCTAAAAATGTGATTGAAGAGTTTAAAGATATAAAAGAGAAAGGAATTAAAGAAGTTTGGATAAGAGATGATTTATTTAGCATGGATAGAGACAGAGCTTTGGAGATTTGTGAAGGTATTAATAATTTAGGAATTAGTTGGAGTTGTCAGTTTAGAGTTGATACTAGTGATAGAGAATTATTAGAAAAGATGTATGAATCAGGATGTCATATGGTTTCTTTAGGTATTGAATCAGGAAGTGAAAAAATATTGAAAAGTTTGAAGAAAGGTATTACGATTGAAAAAGTTAAGGAAGTTGTTAAGGATTGTAAAGAAATTGGAATAAGTACAAGAGGATATTTTATTATTGGAAGTCCTGGAGAAACAAGAGAGACTATTGATGAAAGTTTTGAAGTTGCAAAAAAATTAGATTTAGATTATTTTTTAGTTAGTATCATGACTCCTTATGTTGGTACTGAGATTTATGAGTTAGGGAAAAGAGAAGGTTTGATTGATGAAGATAGTTGGGATGAAAGTTTGAAGAATGCTGGGAAGATAGGAACTGATTTTACTTGGAAAGAATTAGTTGAGATAAAGAAGAAATTATATAAGAAGTATTATTTGAGAAGTAAGTATATATGTGGGAGAATGTTTAAGTTTAAAATTTTAAAAAATGGGTTTTATCCTTTTTTGAAACAGATGAAAAGAAGAGATTTTAGGGGTGTTAAGAAATGAGGTTATAGGTGTTCATGTAGTTTTAAATTTTCATAAGCAACTTTATTATCTTCAACTGTTAAAATTCCAATAGCCCCTAAATCTAAACAACTTGCATTCCAGAATAATTCATCTGTTAGTTGTCTTTGAGGTAATGGATTACAATTTAAATCATGTGCTCTGTGAAATGATTCATGAAAATGACCTGTAACTGCTTTAGTGATTCCTAATTCAGTGTATAAATCTCTTAGTTCTTCGTTTCCTCTATTTTCTCTTTTTAATGTAACTGGATATCCTGCTTGAATAACTTGTTCTGCAACTGGTCCTGGAAAAATGGAACTTTTTTGTATTTCTTGTTCTCCTAATTTAAAATCTTCTGTTGCTTCTCCAAATTCTGCTACATCCACTGCAGTCTCAAGATTATCAAATTTTCTAGGAACATGACAAACTACAACAGTTTTATCTGGGTCTGTTACTAAATCTCTTAAATCTTGCATGTTTGCATATTGCATTGCTCCTTGCCTATATCCTTGTTGTATTGCATGCATATATTGATCTAAAGTTTCAAATTGTAATAATCCTTTCTCAGTTTTAATATATCTTCCAGAAGGAATTTCATTTCCCATTTCATATTCTCCACCACAAAGAAAATCAGAACCAAGTAAAAATACTAAATCATGGTCTGGTTGTTCTGATTTTGGATCTTTAGTAGTGTCTATCATAGGATATGTATCAGAAAAATGATCTATAACTGGTCCAAAAGCTAATAATGTTTCGTGTGATCCTGGTTGAACAAAAGTTTCTAATCCACTTTCTCCAACTATAGTTAAAATAGAGCCCAAATGATTTTGGCTAGCTGGTATGGATTCTTTTCTATCCCCAACATCTCCATTTAATATTAATTTGTCTACTCCTTGTTCCATTAGCATATCTTTTGCTATTTCTACAGAAGATACTGGTATTCTATGAATATCTGATATAATTCCATATTTCATAATAAAATAAGTTGTTTTTTCTTTTATAAACTTTTCTATCTATAACTATTCTAAAGTAACTAAACTTTAATAGCAAAACACTATAGAAATCCATATAAAGAACAGTTAAATTATAAAAATTAAGATGAAAATAGCTTTTGTTGCACCATTCTTCTTTCCTGTAGTTGGAGGAGTAGAACAAGTGGTTTATGAATTAGGGAAAAGATTAATTAAAGAAGGTCATGAGGTTCATGTATTTACTTCAGATTGTGGTAGAAAAGAATATTCAGAAGGGAAATCATGTAGATTAAAAGAGAAAGAAGTGGAATTTGAAGGTTTGAAAGTACATAGAGGTTATCACTTATTTCATGTTTCTGATAGAGGAACAATATGGTTGGATTATGGGAAGTTATGGAAAGAAGATTTTGATGTTATACATAGTCATGTTACTGGTCATTTTTGTAATTTCATGGCTGGTTTAATTGCTAAGATAAGAGGAATAAGATATGTTCACACTACTCATAGTCCATGGACTGATAAACATAGACCGTTATTAGCAAGATTAGCAGTTACGTTAGCTGGTTTAAGTTGGGGAAGGTTAACTTTGAAGTTTGCAGATAAAATTATATCTATTACACCTTGGGAATTTGATCAATTAAAAAAATGGGGAGCTAAACAAGATAAGATTATATATTTGCCAAATGGTATGGATAAAATATTTTTTAAAGAAATTGAAGATAATAATTTTAAGAAGAAATTTAAAGGAAAAATTGTATTATTTTTAGGAAGGTTACATATTACTAAAGGTCCTGAGAAATTAGTGGAAGTTGCTAAGGATATTTTAAAAGAGAGAGATATGGATTTTGTTTTTGTAGGTCCGGATGAAGGTATGTTAAAAGAAATGGAAAAAATAAGAGATGGAGAAGAAAGAATTCATATTTTGGGAGCAGTAAAAGGTAAAGAAAAATTAGCTGAGATTTACCAAGGCTCTGATGTTTATGTTTTACCAAGTTATAGAGAAGGTTTACCGTTGACGTTGTTTGAAGCATATGCTTCTGGTTTGCCTGTTGTTGCAAGTCCTGTAAATGGAATTCCTTATGAGATGAAAGATGGAGAAAATGGATTTTTTGTTGATTATGGAGATTTGAAGAATTTAAAAGAAAAAATATTAAAAGTGTTAGATGATAAAGAATTAAGTGAAAAATTTAGTGAGAATAATAAAGAGAAAGCTAAAAATTTTAGCTGGGATGAGATATTGGAAAAAACTAAAGAGGTGTATAAATGAAGATACATCATATTGGTATTGTTGTTGAGAATATAGAAGAAAGTAAAGAGAAGTATGAGAAAATATTTGGAGTTGAATCAGGAGAAGTTTATGAAGATAAAAATATGAAGGTTAAAATTATGTTTTTTGATTTGGGAGATGTTAAAATGGAATTAGTTGAACCTGTTGGAGAAAATGGGGTTAGTAGATATTTAAAAGAAAAAGGTGAAAGTTTTCATCATATGGCTTATGAAGTTAGTGATATTGATTTAACTGTTAAAAATTTAAAAGAAAAAGGTTGTAAAGTTGTTGTAGAACCTGTTGAAGCATATGAAGGTAAGGTTGCTTTTATACATCCTAAGGATGTGGGGGTTTTAATTGAGTTTGTAGAGGTTAAGTGATGTTTAGAAAGTTTTAAAAAGAAGTTGTTTTTATTGAGTTATAGGGGTGATGGGAGAAGAAAATGAGTGAAAAAATGGGAGAAAATGATGAATCTTTTAGGGATTTTATAGAATTAAATTTGAGTATGAAAACATACAAAGCAATATTAGATTATATGGATGGATTAGAAAGACATAAACAAGGTAGGTCAAGACCTCTAAGATTAGAAGGTATTGGCGAAGTAAAACATGTTGGTGGTGAAACATCTATTGGATGTGTGAAAATTGGTATCTCAACTTATGGTTTTCCAGAAGCACCAGAACATACTAGAGAATCAGTACAAGGTTTAATTGATATTGTTTATGGAGAACTTTCTATACCAGAAGGAATGAGAAAAAGAGAATAATAAATTTTTTCTTTTTTTACCCAAAAGCTTTAAAAAGGGGTATATAATGAGTTTATTTAGTGTTCGAGTAAAATTGAACAATTAATTAATATTAGGAGGAAAACATGGAAGGAACAGTAAAATGGTTTAGTAGAGATAAAGGATATGGTTTCATCGAAGGCGAAGACGGCAAAGATTACTTTGTTCACAATTCAGCTTTGGACGGAACTTTTTTAAGAGAAGGAGATAAAGTATCTTTTGAACCTACTGAAACAGATAAAGGTGTACAAGCACAAAACGTTACATTGCTTCAAAAAGGTAGTGAAATTGGAACTGAAGAAACAGAAGCAAGCGAAGAAAGTACAGAAGAATCTGAAACTAAAGAAGACTCAGAAGAATTTTAGAGTTTAAGTAAAAAAGTACAAAATTATTCTTTTTTTATTTTTTTTAATATTTTTTCGATAAATTTAAGTGTTTTGAAGTCTTATAGGTAGTATTTCAATGAAAAACTTAAGAAATTTAGTTCTTTGGATGGGGATGTCATTAGGTTTGGGTATGGTAAGTTATAAGAGTAGTGCTGATAGTCCAGAAGCATTAGCAAATATAGATCCTCCTGTTGAGACATATAATCCTCCAAAAGAGAATCCTAATGTTGTTGAACCTAGATTATTGCATGAATTAAGACCATCAGAAAAAAACGGAGAAAATGAAGGTATAATCTATCGAGCACAAGACCTTATGGATGGTAGAGATAGTAGTTCTTTAATGAATGTTGAATTAGTGCCAGGAGTAAGGGCATCTAATTCAGATTTAGAACAGATTGTTGAAGATAATGGGTTAATGACATCTACACCCAAGATAGAACTTATTAAAGGGCTACCAATAGATTCTCAAATTTATGCAACACCTTCTACTGAAGCTCATTTAGAACAAACAGTACAGACTACTGATTTATCTTTAGAACCAGCAGCAATACAAGCTATTGAACCATCTTTAGAAGAGTATAATGAAGGTGGTGAATTTGTACATGAACAAGAAGTTGAATTTGGTGGTAAAAAAAGAAAAAAACAAAGAACTCCACAACAAATTGAATTTAACAGAGAACAAAAACAAGAAGGAAAAGTTACTCATCATACTAGTCCAGCCAGAACTTATCAAACACCAGAACAATTAGGACTTGTACCAATACCATTTAATTTAGAAAATGCTAACATGGAACTTACTGGTGTTGTTAATGCAACTTATATAAGTAAAACTAATATAAGAGCAGGTTTAAGAAGTGAACATCTTAGTGCAGCATTTGGTGAAACTTCTGTGGAAACAGGAACAGAAACAAAATATGATGTTGATGGAAATTTATCTAGATCGCAGTTAATTCTTTTAACAGATATGGATGCTATGGCAGCAGTTGAAGCAGAACAAGAGAAAGCTATAATCAAATCTAAGAAAGCACAAGGTGCTGCTGAGTATTATTACTATATGAATTTGGAAAAACCACCAAGGGTAAGTGATTTAATTGATATGTTAGTGAGTAATAATCTTGGATTTGGTGCAGTGCAGTCAGTCACACAGAAACAAGGTATTACACAAGGTCCTTTTAGTTTTGGATTAAGGCAAACTGACATACGTGATCCTGAAGGACATATGATACAAAGAGATTTTTATAGTGCTGCCTATCAAGGTGTTATTGGTTTTGCACAGGATGAGACTGGTACAACTATTGTTGCTGGTCCTAATGATGAGTTGAATATTCGAACAGGATTTTTAGGTGTAGCGCCAGATAAAGTACGTAGGGAAGGAACTTCTGTTCAATTAAATTTAAAAAATTCTAAAGCACGAGTATTACGTGATCAAGTAGAGAAAATATATGAAGTGTTACATAGAGATCCTGCTGTTGATGGATGGTCTCTTTTTCGTAGAGAAGCTTTAAATTCTCAGACTTCAATATTAAAACATCAAGGCTATCAACTAGGTCATATGGTTGATTCTGCTGGAGAAAGAACTGTATTTGACTTAAGTCCTTTAAACTCTCAATTAGGGTTTGGGCCAGATTTTGCATTGGTTGATATTGGTGCTATTGAAGGTGGAAGATTCTTTTATAAGGCAAATGAACTTTTAAATACATCTAGCTTAGGTTTTGTAGTAGGTGAACTTGTTAGTTTTGCAACAGATGAAAATGGAGAAAACGGGAATTTAAAAGTAACTTCACCAGAATTAAAAAATGTAACTTATTTAGTAAAGACTGTTAATGGTGTTGATGCAAAAAGCCTGCTATTTCCAAATTATGGTGTGTCTCTTTTTGATGGTCCTCTTGTTAGAGGAGTTAAGCTTGTTGACCCTGATGACCCTAAAGATTATTTAAGTATTGAAGAAGTACAATCAGCAGACCCTACTGAAGGTCTTGAGCTTGTTGTAAGTGCACAATACCATGGATTCCCAGTAGGTATTAGGACTGGTAATGATCCAAGTTTAGTTTATGCAGACCATGGTATTACGTTTATGTATGATGGGGAAATATCTCGTATTAAAGGAAGAAGAGATTTAGGTAAGGTTTTTGGATTTGATGAAAAGCTTTTAGTTATTGGAGCAGATTATACAGATAAAGACGGCCAATCTGCTTTAGTTCAAACAGAATGGGATATACCTTTGATTCCTGGAACATTTGTAAGTGAATTTCATTTTGCTATGGAAGATGGATTTAAGGATGGACGTCTTCTTAAATGGCAAGCATCATTATCTGATGGTTATTGGAGTTTAGATGCTATTCAAAAGTTAAATGAAGCACCAGGATTTGGAGCAAGAATTAACATTCTTTTAGGTCCAAGTGGAGGTCTTAGTGCTAGATTACTTTATCAGTTAGATAATCCTTTAGCTGGTGGAGAGCATACTATTGAAGGTACTTTAGTGGGTACGTGTAGTAGATAGATTTTTGAGAAAGTTTTATAAAGTGAATTTTGTTGTGTTTTTCTAGAAAAGAGGTCTAATAAAATTATTATAAAATGCCAAATGTAACTGAGTTATATAAACAAAATGAAGGGAATAGAATATTAGAAGTAGCTTATGGTAGTTTAGAAGATGTTACTGAAGAAAGTTTAAGAGAAGGGTTAATTAAACCAAGAATTGTGGAAGAAGTTATGAGTGGAAGTGGTGATTTTCAAGAAATGAACTCATTAGATGATGCTGTTTCTAATCTTAGGATTCCCATAGAATTTAGTAGAAAGAAACAAGACTTATTTGAAACTGCTGTTTTAAGTGTCCTTGAAGATGGAGATGAGGATGTTTATGAAGAAGAAATTAGAGATGTTGCAAAAAATGCTTGTGTTGGTTTTGGAACAAAGCAAAATTATGTGGATAAAGGGAAAAGATGGGTTAGGGAAAATTTTTGGAAACATGTATCTGATTGTACTGCTCTTTGTGCTTTAAATCATCCTTTGCTTGCTATTTCTGAAGTTACATGGAATGGGATGTCTGATAAAGTTTCTATGAATGCTCGTTTGTTAGGTACTGGTTTGGCTTTTGGTGGTATGGGAAGTATTATGGCAAGATGTAGGGATTATTCTAGAAAAGTTTTTAATGTAACTGATAAGGAAGAAGATGTAATAACAAAACATGATAAATATTTTTTAGCTGGTTGGAATTTGACAACTACTCCTGGTTTTTATTTCCTTGCTGGATCTCGTGATTTAGATGAATTAGTTAAAGCAAGTATTTTTGTTACTGTGTATGGTGCTGTTACAGGTGATTGGTGGGGATATGCAACTGATGTTTTTAGAGATTTGATTGGTGTTGAAGAATGTGAAAGAACTTCTTATCCTGATTTAATAAGAAAACAAAGTCCTTTAGTTAAAAAAGGAATTGCAGTTGGTTTGGGTGCTACTTCTGTTGGGTTATTAGGATTGATATATTCTATTACTCCTGAAGCAAAAGATATTTTTAGTGGGTTTTGGAAGTAATCTCAATTTTAAACAGTTAAATTTCTTAAATTATTTAAGCAAGAAATAGTAAAGTTTATGTAGAAAGTATAATTTTTTTATAATTATGATAAAGATGGTGGTTTGGGACTTGGATAATACTTTATGGGAAGGTAGTGTATACTATAAAGATAAGGAAAAAGTAAAGTTGAAAGAAGGAAGTAAGGAAGTTTTGAAGGAGTTAAAAAAAAGAGAAATTAAAAATGTTGTTTGTAGTAAGAATTATTTTGAGGATGGAGAGAAAAAGTTAAAAGAATTTGGATTGTTAGAGTTTTTTGAAGATTTGAAAATAAATTGGGAATTGAAAAGTAAAAATGTTTTAGAATTAATGGAGAAGTTTAATGTTAGTAAAGAAGAAGTTTTATTTGTTGATGATGATGCGTTTCAAAGAGAGGAAGTTAGTTTGATAGGTGTTAAAAGTTTATATTTTGAAGATCCTTTGGATGTTTTAGAAGTTGATGGGATAAAAGAATTATTAGAAGAAGATAGAGTTAGGTTGTTGAAGGAACAAAGAGAAAGAGAGAAAGGGGAGAAGGAACATAAAGGTGATTATAAGGAATTTTTGAAAAAATGTGAAATGAAAATGGTGATAAGAGAAGTTGAGGATAGTGATTGGGAAAGAGTTGTTCAGTTGTTGAATAGAACTAATGAATTGAATGCTACTTCTAATAGATATAAATTAGAAGAGTTAAAAGAAAGTTATGAAGTTAATAATGATAGAGTTTTTGTTGTTGAGTTAAAAGATAGGTTTGGTGAATATGGGATAATTGGTGAAGCAATAATTGATACTATGAATGAATTTTGGAGTATAAGAGATTTAACTGTTTCTTGTAGGACAATGGGAAGAGGTATTGGTGGAGCTTTGGTTGTTGGGATTTTGAAGAAAGGAAAAGAAGAAAAAGTTAGTAAGGTAAGAGGTTATGTTAAAGAAACAGAAAGTAATTGGAGAATGAAACCTTTGTTTGAGAAAAGAGGTTTTAGGAAAGTAGGGAAAAAGGATGGAATTCATAGTTATGAGTTTGATTTTAGTGAAGAAGTAATGGGTTTTCCTGAGTATTTGGGGGTTGAGATGAAATGAAATTAGGTAAGAATGTTGTTATTGATCCTGAAGCAGAAGTAGATGAAAGTGTAGAGATTGGAGATAATTCTGTGATTGTAGGTAAAAGTAAAATTGGAAAGAATGTAGTTATAGGTCATAATTCTGTAATTGGATTTCCTCATAAGAAAAATTTAAAAGAGAAAGGTATAGGAAAAAGTGAAGGTTGTGTGATTAAAGAAGGATGTTTGATTAGAAGTAATGTTGTAATATATGAAGGTGTGGTTTTAGAGAAAGAAGTTGAAACTGGACATAATGTGATGATAAGGGAAAATAGTAAAGTTGGTGAAGGAAGTAAGATTGGAAGTTATGTTAGTATAGAATGGGATAATATTATTGGTAGTGGTTGTGTTTTTCAAGGTCATAGTATGACAAGTGAAGGTAGTAGAATTGGGAATAATGTTTTTTTTGGTCCGTTTTTTAATAGTACTGGAGATAATAGTATGGGGAGAGTTGAAGGAGAGTATAAACCTAATCCTGCTGTTATTGAAGATAATGTAAGGATTGGTTCTAGTGTTGTTTTGTTACCTGGGATTAAGTTAGGTAAGGATAGTGTTGTTGGTGCTGGTTCTGTTGTAACTAAAGATGTTGAAGAGAATGTAACTGTTGTTGGTGTTCCTGCTAGAGAGAAAGAATAAGGAAATTTTTAATTTAAAATAAATATATTTGTAACTGGTTCGCTTTGCTCACGAAGATTAAACCTGTAAAGCTTTATTTAAACCTCTTATCGACATATTAACTAATTCTCCAAATGAATATTCTCTTCCATCATAAGTTGTATAACCAACATATTTTTTCTCTCCATTTAGTAAATCTATTCTATTTTTTCTATC
>NZCS01000030.1 GCA_002688325.1 archaeon | reverse complement strand
TTTTTGATTTTTTCTAGTAATTTTTTTTGATTATCCGTGAAGCCTCTATTAAGAGATCTTCTTTGTCTTGAAGGAACTAGTTTAATGAATTCTTTTAAATCCATTTTTTTTAATTCTTCAGTTGTTTTTCCTCTATACTGAAATTGTCTTATAGCCATTTTATCGTTTTCTACCTGTTCTCTTTGCCCTTATTAAACCTACGTTTCTTCCTGCAGGAGCATTTCTTGGAGGAGTTTTTGGTTTACCAATATGTCTTCCTCTTCCAGATCCAAATGGATGATCTACTGCATTCATTGCTACTCCGGATGTTTTTGGATATAACTTATTTTTAGCTTTCATTGCGTGGAATTTTTTACCTGCTTTAACAAAAGGTTTGTCTACTCTTCCAGATCCAGCTAAAACACCTATTGTAGCTCTACAATTTGGTAAGAATGTTTTTTGTTTTTTTGAAGGCATTTCTACAATGATTCTATTTTTTATATTGGATACTATCCTTCCAAAATTTCCTGAAGATCTTATGAATTTTCCACCATCTCCTGGATTTTGTTCTATATTGAATATTAAAGTTCCTTTTGGGATATTTTTTAATGGTAATGTATTTGCTGGTTGTACTTCTGCTTTGTTACCTGAAGCAATTATATCTGTAACTCTTATTCCTTCTGGTGCAAATATATATGCTTTTTCTCCATTTTCATATGCTATCTTAGCTAATGGTGAAGAATGACCAGGACAATGAACAATATTAATTATTTTTCCATAGATTACATTTTCTTTTTCTATTTTATCATATGACCTATGTTTAACTTGTGTTTTATATCTATGACTAGGTGATTTGTATGTTAAGGTTCCTCTTCCACGCCTTTGTTGAATTAATCTTTTACCCATTTTATATCAATCCTAGTTCTGTAGCAATATCAATAGCTGGTGTTTCTGGTGAAAATTTAACATATGCTTTTTTCTTTCCTTTTGGAGTTATTAATGTGTTAACCTTTAGCACCTTACCCTTGAAAGCTTCTTCAATTGCTGTTTTTATTTGTTTTTTTGTTGATTGTAAACTTACTATGAATACTAATTTGTTCTCTGATTCCATTAATCTAATAGCTTTTTCTGTAGATAATGGGTGTGAAATTACTTTGTATGGATCCATTTTACAAAAATAAACCCCCTCTTAATTTTTCAATTGAATCTTCTGTGAATATTGTTAATCTTCCAGGTTCTGTTCCTGGAGCTAGCAAGTTTGCATTTAGTAAGTTAATAGTACAAACATCAATTCCTGGAATGTTTTTAGCTGAATTAACTAAAGGACAATTTTTAGATACTACTATTAAAGGTCCTTTTTTCTTTTTGTATTTTCTTCCTCTTCTTGTTCCTTTTCCTGCTCTTATTTTTTTAATTGAAGATCTTTTTAATTCTTCATTTAATAATTTTGATAATATAGATTGTATTTCTTTTGTTTTTGAGATTGTTTCTAATTTTGATTCAAAAATAATTGGAAGTTCTATATTTACTACATGTCCTCTTTTTGTTACTAATTCTTTGTTATTTGTTGCTGATAAAGCAGATCTTATAGCTTTTCTTCTTTCTTTAGTATTTATTTTTTTATTCCATTCTTTAGATGCCTTAGGTGGGTGTGCTCTTCTTCCTGAAACAGTTCCTGGTGCAAAAGCTGCTGCCCAACCAAATCTTCTTCCTCTTCTCCATAAGATTTTTCTTGGAACTCTTGATATACCAAACCCATATGAACCTCTGTATTTTCTTCTTCTTCGTGAAAGTTCTGCTGAAGCTCTTTTTCCTGCTTCTGGTTTAGCTCCATATTTCTGTCTTAAGTTAGTTAATATTACTTGAACTGCTCTTTTGATTATATTTGGGTGGAATGGTTCTTCAAATTGAATAGGAAGATCTATTGTTTTGATTTTTTCTCCTTTTAAATTTAATATGTTTGCTTTCATTTTAGACTGATGTAATTAATTTGATACTCCTTTGGTTGTTTTCCTCTTAATGGCTCTGATAAGATTATTACCCTCTTCTTTGGTCCTGGTACTGATCCTTTTACTAAAATATAATCATTTTTGACTAAACCATAGTGCGGGATTCCTGGTTTAGGGTTAATATCTTTTGGATCATTAGAAATTTTTAATAATAATTTATTGTAATCTGTCCTAGTATTATATCCTGTTGAACCTGCTTGAGGTACAGTATGGGATACTTTTGAAGGTGTCCATGCTCCTAAGTTACCTGCAGATCTTCTTTTCTTTTCAGATTTATGAGATTTTAGTTTTAAACCAAATCTCTTTATTGCTCCTTGGAAACCCTTACCTCTTGTTACTGAATGAACATCTATAAATTGATTTTCGTTGAAGATATCTGAAATTTTAAGTTCTTTGTCTAATAAAGATTTAGCATATTCTAATTTTTTTTCTTTAGGACCAGAGATTATAAGTTCTAGTATTTCTGGTTTTTTCTTTCCTATCGAAGTTAATTTTGGTTGAGTGTAATAAGTAATTCTTATATCATCAAATTCTGTTGGTTCTTTTTTAGATTCTTTTTTAGGTAATTTAATCTTTCTTTCTAATTCCTTGTCTAAATTTTTTGAAAGAACTTCAGAAACAACTTGTAAGCCTTTTGGAGTTTTTTTGTAGAATCTTAAAGAAAAAGGTTTTATTGGAGGGCATTCGATTATTGTCACTGGACAAAAAATTTCTTGAGATTTTGTTAGAGAATTAGGATTGTTATCAATTAGAGTTGTATGAGTCATGCCTGCCTTATAACCAGGGAAGGCAATGATCTTAGTACCCTTAACAGTATCATTTTGTCTTACTTTTGGATAAATCCTTCTAGCTCGACTTCTTGGCCAAAATTGCAAACTTCCTTTTCTTGGTCTACGTGTTGTAGGCATGTTTTATTTATCCTTTTAATCACCCGAGTTGTTGAAAGGAAATTGAAGATTGCTTCTTTTTAGAAGCGCATGAATAATGCCGCTGAGAATGCGCGAATGCTTCCTATTAAATGGGTTCCCTCCAAAACACATTTTGTTTTTTGAATATAGTCCATAAGGACAAGAATATTATTAAAATATTGATTTATAAACTTTTTGGTAAGGTTTTTGATTGTGAATGGGAATGTTTATATATGAAGGTATTTTCTAATTTTTTATGAATAAAACTTTGTCTTTGTTAGCAATGGAGAAGTTATTAAAAAATAGTGGAGCAGAAAGAGTAAGTAATTGTGCTAAAGAAGCTTTGAGAGATGTGTTAGAAGAGATGAGTAATGAATTAGGTGAGAAGTCAATAAGACTAGCTAAGCATTCTGGTAGGAAAACTGTTAAGGGTGTGGATATTAGGTTAGCTAAGAAATGATTAAATAGAAAAATTTATTTCTTTTTTTTCTTCTTTTCCATCTATGTTAAGAATTCTGATTAAAGTTCCTTTTCTTTTTGCGTGTAATCTTGCTTGTTCAAAATCATCTTCAAATTCTTTTGGAATTTCTATGTTGGTTATTTTATATGTATGTGTTATGGATAAGTTAATAAAATCTTTAACATCAAAAGCAAATTCATTTAATAAAGATAAAGGTAAGGTTGCCCTACAAAAATTTTCTTTTATTTTTCCTCCTGGTTTTGGTAAAGATTTTCCTGTTACTAATTTAAATTCATCAGATTTGATTGATAATAGTAAAAATTCTTCTTTGAATAAGTTGTAAATATTTTTTAATTGTTTTGATGTTAAGGTTGTATCTAATTCTGCAGTGTATAGTTTACCTCTTTTTGAATATTTTTTAATTTCTATGTCTAATTCATCTTCAAAGTCTCTTGTAGCTATGATTTTTCCTGAAACTTCTGAATCTTCTTTAATATTTTCTGAGATAAGTTTTACGAAGTCATTTGCGAAATCTGCAGAGGTTTTTATTTTGAAATCTTTTTTAGAAATTTTTATAGTTACATAAGCTCTTTCATATTCTCCTAGACTGTATCTGGTGAACTTTTTATGTAAAGCTTGATCTATTTTTTTTTCGAATATTTGTTTTATGAATGACATCTTTTTAATTCAATTGAAATTGCTTTCTTATTAATCTTTATATAATTTGGGCATATAAAGTATTCGTATTTGTTTTTTTCACAATAATCTATTATTTTTTGATTAAATTCGGTGATTACATTTAAACCTTTTTGTTTTCTATTGAATATTTTAAAATTTTTGAGATCTTTTTTAACTGTTTCCGATAAAGAATATAAGAATTTTAGACGTGAAGATAATTTTTCTAATTTATTTTTTAATTGTTTTAAATATTTTTTATCAAAGGTTGAATCAATTTTTAAAATTTTATCTGAAGCAATAAAACCACCATACTCTAAATTAACTGGTTTGGCTTTTCCAAAAGAACCTATGAGAAAATCTCCTATTTTTGCATTTTCTGTTCCTATTGAACCTGAGATATCATTAAGAATTAAACAGTTTTTTTCTTTACAAATGTTTTTTATCTTTTCCATTGGTTGTGGTGAAGAATAAGCTGATAAGGAATTTATTAATAGAATAGTATTTGAATTAGCTTTATTTTTTAGATCTGTTAAAGAGATATTGCAATTAGTTGTTTTTATTTCTTGTAATTTTTTTGGAAATTGTTTGTGAGTATACCATCCCCCTTCTTGAGATATTAAGAATGTTTTATCTTTAAATGATCTAATTACTTCTTTTAATGCTTGGTTTCCTGATTTAGTTAAAATTATATGTTTTTTACTTGTTAATTTTTTTAGTACTTCAAGTGGCATGAATTTTTAATGGTTTTTAAGTTTATAAATGTGTAACTTTTTCAAAAAAGTTAACAAAAACAAGAATGAGTTAGTTAAATTTATTAATAAGTTAAGCATAAAAATAGTAATGAAAAAAGAGAGTGTAAAGGAAAAAGTAAAGAGAAGTTTAAAATCTGCAAATCATGATGCTATTGCTACTTCTGCAATGATTGGTTTTGGTGAAAGATATATTAGTGCTTTTGCTATTGCTTTAGGAGCTTCTAATTTAATAATAGGGTTATTAACAGCTTTACCTCAATCTATAGCTCCATTATTTCAGTTGTATGCTTTAAGATTATTGAGATATGTTAATAGAAAGAAACTTGTGTTATTTAGTGTTTTACTACAATCTTTAATGTGGATTCCTATACTATTAATACCATTTATATTTAAAAAAATAGGTGTTTATTTGATAGTTCCATTTGTTATCCTTTATTTCTTGTTTGGTGGTTTTGGAGGACCAGCATGGGTTTCTTGGATGGGAGATTTAGTTAATAAAAGTCAAAGAGGAATTTATTTTGGTAAAAGAAATGAGATGGCTGGATTAACAAGTTTAGTTGCAGTATTCATCGCAGGATATGTTTTAGATTTGTTTAGTAAGGGTTTTGTTGGATTCGCAATTATATTTGGTTTAGCTTCTATGTTTAGGTTAATTGCTTTTTTCCTAATAAATAAGATGTATGAACCTAAATTAGTTTTAGAACAGAAATATTACTTTTCTTTATTTAAATTTATTCAAAGGATGAAGAATAATAATTTTGGAAGATTTGTTATTTATATTGCTTTATTAAACCTAACAGCGAATATTGCTGGTCCTTTTTATGCGGTTTATATGTTGAGAGATTTAGCATTTAGTTATAAAATGTTTATGTTTGTAACTATCACTGCATCTATAATCAGTTTTTTGAGTATGCCTTTGTGGGGTAAGTTTGGAGATAAGTACGGGAATGTTAGGGTTATGAAGATAACTGCTTATCTAGTTACTTTAATGCCATTTTTATGGATGTTTTATGATAATTTTTATTATATTTTAGCAATACAACTTGTTGGGGGTTTTGCTTGGGCTGGAATGAATTTGAGTCATTTAAATTTTATTTATGATACTGTTACTCAACAAAGGAGAGCTATTTGTTCTTGTTATTTAAATATTTTAAGAGGTATAGGTATTGCTATTGGGGCTATCGGAGGGGGGTTGGTTGCTAATTATGTTCATGTTGATTATTTGAAGTATAGTTTGTATTTAGTATTTTTACTTTCTGGAATCTTTAGGTTTTTAATAATCCCTATAATACTGCATGTTAAAGAAGTTAGACCTGTAGAGAAGAGACCATTACATCATATGTTTGACACACTACATGATAGTGCTTTTTCTAAGATGAGAGGATTATATGGTATGTTTGGGATAAGTAAGAAATAAGAAAAGATTTATATAATTACATAT
>NZCS01000029.1 GCA_002688325.1 archaeon | reverse complement strand
TATGTATGGTTTTTGGATATTTTTGCCACGTTTGTTATTAGTCACTGACTAGTTATAAAGAAGTATTAAATAGTATATAAATGTTTCTGTCTGAAACCACCAAATAGTAGTTAATCCATTGAAACATTAGAATTCTGCATTTAGAGCTTCTAATGCGTTTTCTTGAGTTTTATACTTTCACGCATGGTTTTTATAAAATCAGGCGCAAAACTCAATGTAAACAAATTGAACCTTAGGTTTTACCTATGTTATTGATAATATAGGCTTAAGTGATATATAAATCTTGTTAGAGTTTTGGGAAGTGTGTACGTTGATTATTTTAATTTTGAAAAGAATTAGATTTATATATAAGTCTTGGTTAAAAAGTAAATAGGTGGTATAAATTAAAAAAAAAGGTGGTTTAATAATTGTTATAATATTTTTAGTATTGTTTTCTTTAATTATGAATGTTTTAGCTCAAAATCCTAATTTAACTGTCCCTTATAATAAAGAAAGTGAAATTTCTTCATGCATTGATTCTGATGGGGGAATAAACTTATATGAAAAAGGTACAATAACATTCAAGGAGTGGGTTACTTCTATTGATGAATGTACTATTAAAGGTAATGTTAGAGAATATTGGTGTGAAGTTGGTGAACCCAAATTTGAAACTTTTAGTTGTAAAGATTGGGAAATTTGTTTAAATAAAGGTTATTGTGAAAAATTCACAATAAAATATGATTGTAAAGAAACAGATAATGGTTATGATATTTATAATAAAGGATCTGTTAAATCTGAAGCATTAAAATCTGAGTTTTTTGATATGTGTGAAAACAAAAATAATCTTAAAGAAGTTTCCTGTGCTGTAGATGGAAAACCTAATTTCAAAACAGTAAATTGTGAGGATGGTTGTGAAAATGGTGTTTGTATTGAAAAAGAAGAATTTGAAGAAGAAGAAGAAAAAATAACAGAATGTGAAGAAAAAGGAGGCAGTATAATTTATTGGAACAAGGAATGTAAACAAGGATATTACAATGCAGGTGCTGTTTTTGGTGCAACAAGATCACAACATTGTTGTTTGCCTTTAGAAGAAGAGGAAGAAAAATGTGTAGATTCTGACAATGGTCAAGATTATTATATTAAAGGAACTGTGACTTTAGGGGATAATGTGTATGTTGATAACTGTGAAACATCTGAATCAGTTACATATAACTTATTGGAATATTATTGTTCTGAAAAAGGGATTAATAGTAAACAATTTACATGCCCTAATGGTTGTAAAAATGGAGCTTGTGTTAAGGAGGAACATGATGAAGAGGAGGATGAAGAAACTGTTGAAGAGGAACAAGATAAGGAATGGTGTTGGGATTCTGATGGAGGTATAAAACCTTACACAACAGGTATTGTTCGTTTTTCTTTGTCTCAAATGAGTTGGGCAAGTACTTCAACTGATTATTGTAATAATGATACAAATAGAATTCAAGAATTTTGGTGTGATAATGGTATAATTAAAAATACTTTAATTGAATGTCCTAATGGTTGTAGAAGTAACTTTGCATGTCTTGAAAATGGTGAAAGTGATTGGGAACACGGAAATGAAAAATGGTGCTGGGATTCTGATAATAGTCAAGAACCTTATTCATGGGGTTTTGTTAATTTTTATTTACCTGACATAAATTGGGAATCAATATCAATGGATGTATGTAAGGAAGGAAAAGTAAAAGAATATTGGTGTGAGAATAATGAACAAAAACATACCCTTATTGAATGCTTAAATGGATGCAAAGATGGTGTTTGTATTAGTGGAGGAGGAGAAGAAATTACAAAACCTGAGGTTTGTAATACTTTAGATGATGATAATGATGGAGAAGTAGATGAAGATTTTGATAGTGATGGAGATGGATATTTTGATTCTCAAGATTGTAATGATATTTATGAAGAATTAGATTGTAATGATAGTGATAGTACTATTCATCCAAATACAGCAGAAATATGTGATAGGAAGGATAATGACTGTAATGGAGAGATTGATACAATCAATGGTAGATCATTACAAAGAGTTTTTCAAGAATTAGATAGAGATTATTATCAAGTTTGTCAAGATGGGCAATGGATAGAAGCTGATTGCTCTCAAACAGAAGATTGTTCTAATAATATTGATAGTGATTGCGATGATTTAATTCTTGATGAAGATCCTGATTGTGTTGAAATTAATACTAATATGAAAGATATGAATAAATATTCTGAAAAACAAACTTTTTTAATTTCTGATATGGATTGGCATAATGTTTTACCTCTTGTTCCTGTAACAACATGGACTGGTAATGAAGAAGATTGTCAAAGAGGTTATGGGTCACCTGATAATGTTTGTGTTTATCCTACTTTAATTTATCATGAAGAAAACACAGGTTTTGATGCTGATTCAATTATTTATTTCATGCAACAATATTTTTCAGATAATTTAATTATTGTTGGACAAACACCTGAAGAATTAGAGAATTTACTAATATCACAACCAGACTTGGGAGCTGGTTTAAATGAAAACCAATTAAATAGAATCAATGCTAATGATTATTTTTCTTATTGGCAGTCTTATAATAATATTGTTTATGTTGAAGATGATTATGAATTAGCTTTGTTAGCATCAACATATGCTTCTCTAATAAATGCTCCACTAGTTATCCAAGGAACTGACTTAGATACAGACAATGTGTTTGATAATAAGAATGTTATTTGTGTTGGAAATATTGATAGAGAATGTGATGAACAATATAATTTAGAACAATTACAGCAAAAATATGTTGATGAAACAAATACAGATAAAATTATTTTGATAAATCCTGATGATTGGGATATTAAAGTTGTAGAAGAGTTCCAACCAGAAAGATCAACTGGAAACGTTTATAATTTATATACAAAAACTTCATTAGTTGCTCCTATATTAGCTAGCGCTAAACATGAAGTAATCTTAAGTACAACACTCGCAAATTACTTAGAGATTGATAGTTTTATTGAATTAAAGATTAATAATTTAGATAGTAATTTCAATTATTTAACAATTATTTCTGAAGGTAACACAATACCTATCAGTGTACCAAATAGAGAATTAGAACATTTAGTATCACGGGGAGAGGATCACCAAATAGAATTAGATAATTTTTATTATGCAGACATTAATACAAATAATAAACAAGAATTAGCAGTTGGGAGAATAATGGGTTTAAGTCTATCTGATATTTCAAGCCAACTAACCAGAACATTATTTTATAATCAATTACATAAGTCAGATAATTTTGCAATGCTATTCAAACATGCAGAATTTTATCATATGAAATTAGATGCTAAACTAAATGATAAATTATTAATCGCAAGTGGATTTAATAAACAAAGTATTTATACTGATGATGATAAGACTATGTTAGAACCTACAAGAGATTTAAGTAATAAATTTTATATTAGCTATTTAGATCACGGTAGTAAAACTGGATGGGGTGGAATCAATACATACGATATGAGAACAAATAATATCTGGTTAAATCCATCCATCATAAATAGTGCTGCTTGTTCAACTTGTTCATATAAAAATACTGGTCCTGGACGTTTCACCTCTTCTCAGAATTTATTTTGTACAAATGTTATAAGAAGAGGCGCTATTGCTCATATAGGAGCAGTTGAAATAGTATTTAGCACTTACTCAAACTTATTCTTAGAACAACTTTTTGATAATGATTTAGGCACTGCACTTAAAAAATCAAAAAATATGATAATAATAGCAGCAGAAAAAATGGAAGAACAGAAAGTTTATTCTAAACCCGAGATGTTACTGGGTGATCCTACTTTTAATTTATATTTGGATTATCCTCCTATTGAATCAATAACCCGCGACCTTGTTGGCAATATGCTTATTATAAATTTTCCATCATCAGATATAAAATTTGATTATGCAAGATATTTCTATGTTGATGGAAGAACAAATATGCTAAATTATACTATGTTTGAGGCTTACAATGGAAAAAATCTTAAGGGTTCTAGTATTTTTTTACGGACACAATTTTCTCCGCCTGTGGCTGGAAAACATAATGGATATTGGGATAGTCATACTTTATTTAATTTTGATCTTGTTTTTGAAAATTTAAATTTAACAAATCCTGAAAGAGTACAAAAGATAATTGATGGGGATTTAATTAATTATGTTTATCAAGATAATTCATTAAGTGAAGGATATCATGGTTGGAGAAATTATATTTTTGTTAATGAAGAAGACCAATCTGACAAATTAAATGTTGGAACTAATGGGCAAGACATAACGATTTCTGGAATAAAGCGTATGTCATATGACCAAATAACAGAAGAGGAAGATATCCCTGTGCTTGATGAAAGAATTCCAGAATATCAATATAAAATTTATTTTTCAGAGGTAGATGAATCATGAAAAGAGCAATAATTTATTTAATAATATTTTTATTGATGTTAGTTAATGTAAGTGCATTAATAGATATTAATCTTGATGTTAAACCAGAATTTCAACTAAATGAAATGATTAATTTCAATTATTCTATTACTTCTGATATTGATCAATCAATACAATTTTATCCTCATGTAATATGTAATACTGCACCAGTCTCTCTTTTACAGCAAAAACAAAGTAATTTAATTGAAAATGAACCTTTCACAGAGAGATATTATGATTTTAAAATAGATAATTCAATAGAACCACAAACATGCACAGCATATGTTCAAATATTAAGTCCAATTCAAAAAATTGTTGAGAAAACATTTAAAATAGAAACAAGCCCTAGCTTTGAATTCGATATTGAATTAGATAAAAAAGTATTCACACAAGGTGAAGATATTAATCTCAAATATAGTTTAAACACAGAAAATCCTTTAATAAAAGCAACCTTAACTTTACCAGACAAATCAACTCAACAATTAACATTACCAATTATGATAAAAGCAGACCAAATAGGTACATATAGTCTTGAAGTCACAGCTTCAAAACAAGGTTATAAAACACAAACAGTAAAAGAACAATTTGCTGTTATTGAAAAACCCGCTAAAATTAGATCAATTAGTGTTTGTAATGTTGATGAAATTTGTTCAGAAGGAGAAAATGTGAAAAATTGTCCTCAAGATTGTAAAGCAAAAAGGGAAAAAGTAAGATTAACAAAAGGTCCAGTTCTTTATTCTTTGCTAATTACAATTATACTGATTATTATTTTATTTTTAGGTTTTTATTTCAAAAGAAAAAGAGAATATAACTTATGAGGTTAAAAAATGAAAGAAAATGATTTAAAAATAGGATTGATATTTATTATTTTAATAATATTATTAAGCTTTACACAAATATCTTTTGCAATAAATAATGAACAAACAGAGTGTGAAAAAAAAAGTGGTTATTTAATCTTTTGGAATGAAGAATGTAAAGAAAGTTTTTATGATGCAGGTTCGGGAATTCTTGGAGCTTCTAAATCACATACTTGTTGTTTGCCAATTGAAGAAGAAATAGAAATAATAGAAAGCAGTAACAAAACAATTGAAGTTGAGCCTCAATCATTGATTCAAGAAGAGGTTATTGAAAAGGAAAGAATAATTAGCACTAATGTAGTTGAAAAGATAATTAATTGGTTTAAAAGTTTATTTAGTTAAATATAAAATTTCTTTAAAGCTTATAACTTAGTAGTTCACTTTGGGCTACAAAATTTATATAGTTCCTTTACTATAAATATTTCTATGATTTCATTAAAAATAGGCCTAAGAATTTATATACCTGCTTTATCATAATAACTTATGTAAAATTTAACTCAAAATCTGGAAAACTTTTGTCACCTGTTTGATATACAAATTGTTAATCAAATATAAGTAGTTGTAAGACTATTAAATAATAAATATAAAAAACATTAAAAAAACAACAAATACGTATCAAATACGTAGTTTTTGTTAAAGTAGTTTTTATAGTTTTATAACTATAATATTATATGAAGATGAAAAATGTCCTACGAAAATCCGTTGAAGTTTATATAATTAAACAATTGATAACTATATTGTTAATCACATATTATAATCAAGAGAACCTTAATATAAATGGAGGTTAAGAAAATGCCAACATACAAAAGAGAACCATTAGAAGAAGATGAAATAATTGCTTTAAGAAAAGCATGCAGAACATTTGAAGAAGAATTAGTAGTAAATGTGCTATTAGAAACAGGCATGAGAGTATCTGAATTAGTTAATTTAACAGAAGATAAAGTATCATGGCAAAGAGATTGTATTACAACCTATGGTAAAGGCAATAAAAGAAGAGTGATTCCATTAAGTGATCTAGCTAAGTTCTATCTAACACACTGCTTCTCCAGAAATGATAAATTTCCATTAGCAGTTAGAACTGTACAAAAATATGTTAAAGTTGTTGCTGATAGAGCAAGAATCAGAAAGAAAATATCACCTCATGTATTAAGACACACATTCGCAGTTTGCTATCTACACAGAGGAGGAAATATTAGGGCATTACAGGCAATATTAGGGCACAGTTCAATAGTAACTACAGATATTTACCTAAATTACTCTGGTGCTAGAGTTATTGAAGATTTTAAAAGGATTTGGAATAATGGCAGATGAAGAAAACTTAATGACTAAGTATGCATTTATAGTCATTATAATAGGTTTTATTGGATTAATTTTATACAACAAATATGGCTATAAAATCTTTGCTTTTCTTGATTTTTTAAAATCAATAAATTGGGGCAAAGTTAGTATCATTGGCTCAATAATTCTAATTATTGGAACTTTAGTAGTATTTACTATTTATACTATAGTAAAAAGCGATAGAAAAGAAAAGAGGAAAAAACAAGAGTATGTAAAAGAGCAGGAAAAGGAATTAGGAAAAATATTCAGAACAGATTTTAGTTATAAAACTGCTTATGGGACAGAGGTTTTATTGAAAGAACTTAAAGAATCTATTGATAAAATAGATTCAATAGTTACATTTGCAAACAAAGATAAAATTAATAAATTCTATAAAAAGGTTAACAATCTAATTAAACGAAAACAAGAAGAAGAGGAATATAAGAGAGAACAAAAAGAATTAGAAAAAGAAAGACAAGAAGAATTAGAAAGAGAGAGACATAATAAATTAGTAAATGAATTACTTGAATTCAAAAAGAAAAATAATTCTATTGAAGCTATTCCTCTTAATAAAAAGTATTCTAAGGATGTAATATCTTATGCTAAAATAAAAATGCAAAATTATCTCAGAAAAAAACATGAACAAAAAGAAAAGAGAGAAGAAGCAATAAATTATTATAAAGAATGCGATATTGATTCTAAACCGTATTTAGATGAAGCTTGGGAAGAAGAAATATATACTCAAATTAGGGAAGAGGTAAAATCAGGTAAACTTAATCTTAAACAAAAACCTAAAATTGAATATGAAGGTAAAAAATTAGAAAATATATTCTATAGAGCAAAGAATCTTAATGAAGAAGAAAGAAGAATAGCAGTTGCACAAGGTTTTGTGCATGTTAAAGGCAATGAATTAGATGGGAAAATATGTGGTGGTGGCTTTTACATAAAAAAAGAAAACAGAGAAAGCAAAAAACATTTCTACCTAAAACATTTATTTGCTGAACTTCATGATAATATGAAAGTTGAATATCAAATTGGTGATAAAAGAGTTGATGTTGCTTTATTAATCTTAGATTTAAAGATTGGAGTAGAGATAGAAACAGGAGCAAATAGAGATGAACAAATTTTGGAGAAAGTAAAATGGTTAAACAAACATTTTGATGAATGGATTTTTGTTTGTCAGAGACAACTTCTACCAAGATATGAAAGGTTTGTCGATAATAAAAAAAGTAGATGTCTTACTCCTAAAAAAGCAAAAGAATTCATTCTTTCATACGATTCACCGTGCACGCACCGATAAATTTACGGCGTTAGGTTCCCTAGCCGTTAATTTCTGGTGTTTCACGGCTTTCAAACATTGTATTATATAGTATATTTATGGTGTTGT
>NZCS01000028.1 GCA_002688325.1 archaeon | reverse complement strand
TTCCAATCTTATTAAAATCCGGAGTTCAATCAATAAGATATGATTTAATGATGGACGCAAATTCAATAGATCTAGTTGAAGAATCTTTTGCAGATATAGATATATCAGAAGAAGATGAAGAAGAAATAAAAGAACTAGCTAAGGATCCAAGAATAAATGAGAGATTACTTAAAAGTATTGCTCCATCTATTTATGGTCATAATGATATCAAAGAAGCATTAATTTTACAATTAGTTGGTGGAGTTCAAAAAGAAAGGGAAGATGGAATTAAAACTAGAGGAGATATGCATATTTTATTGATCGGAGATCCAGGAGCAGGAAAATCAGCTCTATTATCCTTCATTTCAAAAATAGCTCCAAAAGGAAGATTAGTAAGTGGAAAAGGAGTTTCTTCAGCAGGTCTTTGTGTTGCTCCAGAAAGTACAGTAATGTTAAATCCTGGAGAATTAACACCCATTCAAGAAATAGTTGAACCAGAACTACATAATAACTCTAAAGATTATATAAAAGGAATACAAATTTCAAAAAATCCAACTAAAAATAAAAAACTTTATTCATTAACAAAGGATCTTAAAATTAAATCTTCTTATATTGATCAATTCTGGAAAATAAAACCCCCTAAAAAAATGGTTAATATTAAAACTCAATCAGGAAAAGAACTTATTTTAACTGGAAAAACAAAATTATTAACAATAAATAAAGGAGAAATCTCTTGGAAAGAATCTAATGAATTAAAAGAAGATGACTATATTGCTAGTGCCAGATCTGTTCCTTCACCAGATAATAAAAAAATGTTAGCTATCAATTTAATCAAATCAAATCCTGTTATATATGGAGTTAAAAAAGAAGTAAATAAGATGATTAAAAGATTAATGAAAAAATACAAACTTAACAAAAGACAGTTAGCAAAAAAATTAAACCTAAATGAAGATAAATTATATTACAATTGGATAAATGAAAAAGCAAGAGGAAACCCCCATCTTGATGATGTAAAAAGATTAGCTACATTATCAAAAACTTCTTTAGATAAAATAGCACATTCTATCACTGGTTTGTCTCTAAGAAAAGGACATATAAGAACTTTACCAAAATACCTTGATGAAGATTTCATGTATTTTGCTGGTTTGATAGCTGGTGATGGAAATTTATCAGGAAATCCATCAAAACGTGTAACAGTAGGATTCACAAATAATGACAAACTTCTTCAAAAAGAATTTAAGAATTTATCTAAAAAATTATTCTCTGCAAAAGTGAATATTTCATCTAAAAAATCAACAAAAAGAGGAGAAGGTTGGAGATTTTCTTCTAAACTTGTATTTGAAGTTCTTAATGGCATAGGAATCCCTTTATCCCCAAAATCTCACAGATTAGATATGAATGACAATTTACTTTCACTACCAAAAAAGTTAATTGCTTCTTTTTTGAGAGGATTTTATGATGCAGATGGAAGCGTTATACAAAGAAAAAATGGTAGTAACAACATAGAACTTACAACTTCAAGTGAAAATATAGCTAAAAAAATTCAACTCGTTTTATTAAGATTTGGAATCCATTCAAGAATAAGAAAAAGAAAAACAAAAAAAAGTATCAAAAAAGATGGAGGAATAATAAATCCCAAATTATATAAATTTACATTGACTATAAGTGGTTTAAACAATATTAAATTATTTAAAGAAACTATTGGATTCAAAATAAGTCACAAACTAGAAAAAATAAATAGTATAGTTAAATCAACAAAAGAAGGATATACAAATGTGGATTCTACTCCCGAAATTGGAATTTTTATAAGAAAAATTATAAAAAAACATAAATTAACAACTAAACAGGTATTTGGTTATAAAACCAGTAATTATTTTATTAATTCAAAAAATTTCACTAAAAATAGATTAGAAAAAACTTATAACAATTTGAAACAGTTAATCCCAAAAAATGATCCAGACCTAAAAATATTAAAAAGAATAACTCATTCAGATATCTTCTGGGAAAAAATAAGATCTAAAAAACTTACAAATCATAATTACAAATATGTTTATGATTTAACAGTTAAAAATTCTCATAATTTCCTTGTTAATGGTTTCATAGTCCACAATACTGCTTCAGTAGTTCGTGATGAATTCTTAAAAGGATGGGCTTTAGAAGCAGGAGCATTAGTTCTCTCTTCAGGTGGGACTTGTATAATAGATGAAATGGATAAAATACATCCAGATGACACAGCAGCAATGCACCAAGCTCTAGAACAACAAATTGTTACAATAAGTAAGGCCAATATTCAAGCATGTTATTCATCAGATACAGAAGTTTTAACAAATGAAGGATGGAAGAAATACCAAGATGTAAAAAATTTAAAAATAGCTCAATTTAATCCAAAAAACAAAACAATTCAATTTTTACCACATAAAGGACTTTATGAATATGATTGCACTGGTAAAATGTATAATTTTAAAAATAAACGGAATGATATTCTTGTAACACCAAATCATAAAATGTTGGCTAAAGAATACAGTCAAAAAGAATATAAAGAAATTACGGCAGAAAATTTAAAATATAATACAATTCACTTTTTAAATTCAGGAAATTTTATTGGTAAGGAAGAAAAGTATTTCACTTTACCCCCGATAAAACACAAACAAAACAGAAAACATCCCAAATACACACACCAACATAAATCAAAGAAAATTCCTATGAATCTTTGGTTAGAATTTTTAGGTTATTTTTTAAGTGAAGGAGGATTACAAAGAGAACCAACATTAGGAATCCCTCAAGAACCAGGAGAAAATTGTAATAAAATAAGAAAATGTTTATCTAAATTATCAAAATATGTTGGATTTACTTTAACAGAATCAAAAGACCAAAAATATTCCAGATTTCAAATTACAAACACTCAGTTATTTAGATTTTTAGAAACAAATTGTGGTAAAAAATGTAATGAAAAAAAATATCCTTTAGATTTATCTTCTTTATCTAAAAAACAGCTAAAAATATTATACAATGCATTGATGTTAGGTGATGGTTGTTCAAAAGGAAAATATTACAGTTCAACTTCTATAGAACTTACAGATTTATTCCAAAGCATTGCCTGTTTGATAGGAAGATCAGCAAACAAAGGAGTTCATTATAAAGCATATGGGAATAGACAAACTTGTTATAGAGTTACTTTATGTGATAAAATAAATCCTTCTATAAAAAATAAATTTATTAAAAAAATTGAGTATAATGGTAAAGTATTTTGTTTTTCAACGAAAACAGGATTTTTTTTAACTAGGAGAAACGGTAAAATAGCAATACAAGGTAATACACTAAAAACAGAAACAACAGTTCTAGCAGCAGCAAATCCAAAACTAGGAAGATTTGATCCATACAAAATGGTTGCAGAACAAATAGAATTACCTCCAACATTAATTAACAGATTTGATTTAATTTTTCCAGTAAAAGACATCCCCACAAAAGAAAAAGATGAACAAATAGCTTCACACGTTCTTACACTACAACAAAAACCATCAAGTTTAGAATTTGATATTCCAATGGAATTATTAAGGAAATATGTTGCTTATGTTAAACAAAAAATAAAACCAAAATTATCAGATAATGCTGTAGACGAAATTAAAAATTTTTATGTTACTTTAAGAAATCAAGAAACTACTTCAGATGATGCATTAAGACCAATACCCATAACTGCAAGACAATTAGAAGGTTTAGTTAGATTGGCAGAAGCATCAGCAAAATTAAGATTATCTAAAACAGTTACAAGAAGCGACGCTAAAAGAGCAATAAAATTATTAAAAAACTGTTTAATGCAAGTAGGATTTGATCAAGAAACAGGCCAAATTGATATTGATAGAATGACAACAACAATTTCAGCATCTCAGCGTGGTAAGATATCTTTATTAAGATCCATAGTAGAACAATTAGAAGAAAAAGTAGGTAAAACAATACCTTTAGAGGATGTAACTGCAGAAGCAGAAGAGAAAGGTATAACAGAAGATAAAGTGGAGGAGATTATTGAAAGAATGAAAAGAGAGGGGTTAATATTTGAACCAAAAACAGGGTTCATACAAAGAATATAATGGCATTACCAATATGTATAGAATTTTTTATTAGAACTTTCTTTCATATTCTAAAATTTGCTTTTTCTCATACTAGTCTAATACTTTTTATTTTATTCATAGGACTACTATCTTTTGTATTTAAAAGATCTATTAAATTAGTTTTAGGTTTTATTGGGTTTGGAATAAATTTCTTAGGTGCTTTTGGTTTACCAGCATTTGTAACCCCCTTTTTTGAAGCATTTGCTTGGGGTGGTATGGCATTAAATGCAAATATGTTCTTCTTGGGAAAATTTGTTTTAGTTCCTATTATGATGGTTTTTGGTTTTTCATGGGACCTTATATCGGGAGTAACTTATGTTCCTAATTTCATTCCATTAAGTATTGTAGTAGCTTTGTTAATGGAATCAGTAATTTTTAATTGGTTAATTGTTATATTTGCAGTTTTATTAAATCCATTATTCTTAATCTTAGCAACAATATTCAAAATAGCAGGTTTTTCAAATATATGCACTTCCTTAAACGGTTTATTAACTAAATTTGGATCTTTCATAATATTGCCTGCATCACCTAAATTATTAAAAACATATTTTAATTTATTAAAAAAATGGCAGAAGAATCTAGAGTAAGACAAACAGCATACAAAGTGTGGATTAAAGATATAATGAACGGAAAGTATGTTGTACAAGAAGGATGGGATCCTAATTATATAGAAAATAATGATAAAAAAATTTCAAGAGCAAATATTTTAGCAATTGTAACTGAAAAATACATGAATGAAGATAAAACATATGCTACATTAAATTTAGATGATGGTTCTTCTTCAATACAACTAAGAACTTTTCAAGATGAAATGTTTTTTATTGAACCTTTACAAGTTGGAGATGCAGTTTTAGTCATAGGAAAACCAAGAGAACAAAATAATGAAAGATTTATTACAACAGAAATAGTAAAAAAAGTAGACCCTGCATGGTTAAAAATAAGAAAATTAGAATTACCTAAATCAGAAACTTCTGAGGTTGTTCCTAATGGAATATCTAAAATACCAGAACCAGATCCATCTGAACCTTCTCCAGAACCAACTCCAGATCCTGCTCCCGAACCAGAACCTCAACCAGAACCACTAGAAACTAAAACAGAGACTTCTATTGAAGTTGTAGAAGAAGAAATCAAAGAAGAAGATTCAACAAGAACAACAATTCTAGAAACAATTGAAAAATTAGAAACAGAAGAAAAATCTACAGAAGAAGAAGTAATACAACAATCAAAAATTCCAGAAGCAAAACAACTAATTGATGATTTATTAAAAGAAGGAGAAATCTTCAAATTAGATGGAAAATTGAAGATAACATAATCTTAACTATTATACAAATTAAAAAAATAACATCAAAACATTCTGAAAAATATAGCTAATAATTAAGAAAAATACACTAAACAAGAATACAAACAAAATTTTTCGTTTATCCCAACCATCCTCTAAAGTTTTCATAAAAATAGTTGCAATTATAAAACCAATTAAAGTTAAAACATTCCATACCCCAAATAGAATAAATCCTTTTGCAGAAGGTTCATCATCTCTAAATGCAATCAATCCAGCGAACATACTTGCTAAACACGAACTTATTATTAAGAATATAAATCCAACCAACCAATTATTATCTGTAATAAAATTCATCAAACTAACTTTCTTAGGAACAACATTTTTTATCCATAAATCTTCAGTTAAGTATTTTGAAGGAACATCAATTTTAATTTTAGTATATTTCAACTCATCAATCAAAAATTTACTCACCCCATTTATTTCAAATTCTTCTTTTTCAAAACTATAAAAAAAATCTCTGATTTCTTCTGTTCCCGAAAAAGAGTTTGTTAAAAAATAATTTACTTCACTATTTTCTTTAATCTTACCAGATAATTCAGGTTTAACATGATCCATCACATAGATTATAACGGGGATTTTTTTATTTCCATATATAGATGTTGGTTTTAAAGGGAAATATATATCTTCAGTTGGAAACACAACATAAACTCCTAAAGTATTACCTACAAATTTAACAGAACTTTTATCTTGTTCTTCTTTAAATTTATTAATATCAGATATCCAAGAGACAACAAAAGAGTAATCTTTATTCATATAATCATTTAAAATAAATTTAAACTTATTTGTTATCTCTAAATCCTTATTATCTAAATAAATAGAAAAAGCTTCTTCATCATTTACGGAAATTAATTCTGTTGTTAAACCCATTCTTTCAATTCTTTCATGAATAATAACATCTGTTTCACTTAAACCAGATGATCCTCTAAAACCACCAACAAAAAACATAGGCAATATAAAAAGCGGTGCAGTATATACTTGGGTTGCTCTTACTGCTGAAAAAGTCCTAGAAATTTTTCTCTTACCACTTTCTTCAATATCAAATCCAAATAATACTGGAAACCCCCTAATAATATCTATTTTTA
>NZCS01000027.1 GCA_002688325.1 archaeon | reverse complement strand
CCCGAAGTTCCTGCACTTCCAGTTGTACCTTTTACATTTCCAACAAATACAAATCCACCTGAACCAGAAGTAATTCCTGAACCAACAATAGATACAACTCCTACTGGTTTTATTGCTAGAAATCTTAATGGAAGAAATATTGGTATGGGTATTGGTTTGATTATTTTAATTGTTGGAGGATTAATCTTTTTTAAATCTAAAGGAATGAATAAAAAGAAAGGTAAATTAAAATCAAAAATAGATAAAAATCTTTTTAGAAAAAATCGTGATTCTTGGTAATTTATAAAATAATCTTCAATTAAGACGTATACTCTCCATCATACCTCCGGTCAGGGCGATAAATTACTATGAATTGATTTGGTTGGAGGGTATTTTTTAACACGAAATTATTAAAAATAAAACCTAGTTATTCAATTCTAGATTTCTTAGATGAGAAAAATATTGTTCAAGCAGACCATTTCTGTTATATCTTAATGGGCCATACTACTTCTCCAGATGGATTGTATAGAGGTACTGCTAGGTCCGGTCGTTTCATCATCAATCTAGTCATGATTTGTATAAATGGTCCTAGTTTTAAGAGAAACGAGTCTCTTAAAATAATCCCTATAATTGCAGTTGGTGGAATTTTGGTATTGATAGTTATTTCCCATTCGGTGTGGAAAGGAGCCCATACTATATAACTACATTTTTCTAAAACTATATCTTTGTATGATTGAGTACTTACTATGGGTTGTGATCTACCTAATGTAGGAAATTTCCAAGCTTTAAAATGTTTTTCAATTTCTTCTTTTTTGTATTGTGTAGAACCTATTTTGTATACTATAGAATTTTGAGTATGCCCATGCCCGAAGAAACCGAAACAATTGTCCTGGTGTTTCTTTACCCATTTAGGATCCACAATAAATTCGACTTGTCCATAGTTGAATTCTAACAATTCGCTTGCATTCTTAGGTCTTGCAGAAAAACAAACCCCCCTAATATGTTTGTAATCTTTCCTTTTTCAATATTTACCTGTGCTTTTTCTGCAATTCTGGTTATTTTCTTAGTATCTCTAATGATCTTATTCATAATTATTTTTAATGCTCTTATTTTATTTAAAATTAATGTTTTTCAACACATTATTCACATATTTAGAATTTTAAATTTTATTTTCCGCCCTAAAATCACTTCATAAACTTCTTATGTTCGGTCAGGGCGTTTATATTTCTTCATTAACTTTAATTTCTCTTTTTTCTTTATCAAAAATAAAACAATTATTTCCTATAACAGTTATATTATTATCAATAAGTAATGCAGAACTATTTGGAAGTGCAATTATTTTCAAATTATATTTTTTTATCATTTTTTTAATTACTTTATCATCTCTTTTAGTATAATGACAAAAAATAGAATATCCTTTTACTAAGTTAAAACCCAAAGTATCTTTTAATTTAACTTGATTTTTGTCAGCATCTGAAGCAGTTATTATATCTTTTCCGAAGATGATGGCTCCTGCTGAACCGCCATAGATTACACCTTTAAAATTTTTAAGAAGATCAAAAAATTTTGTTTCTTTAAACTCATATAATAATTTGAATGTATTTCCTCCTCCAATGAATATGCCTTCATATTTTTCTAAATCTTTAATAGTTAGGTCAATTTCTGAATTTTTATGGATATTTTGTTTAACCCAGTTTAAACAAGAATTGTACTCTTTTTCTTTTCTTGCTTGAGGTAAATAAAGAACTTTTCCTGAAACTAATTCCTTGAATAAAGTGTCTATCTCCTCTGTTTCTTTGCCTTTTCCACCACCAGATAGTATTAATTTCATAAATTTGTGTTATTCTGCTATTATTTATAATTTTGTTATTTTTAAGAATTTGACTAACAAAACCAAAAGCTTTATATATGCTTTTTTTAAGAATAAACTAATGTTGTGCAATATATATTTACTAATCAATACTATGTTTTATCAATTTTAAATTAAGAGTAAGTAATATATCAAATCAAAAAGGGCCGGTAGCTCAGCCTGGTAGAGCACCTGACTTTTAAAATTAGAAGAAATCAGGTGGTCGCGAGACTTTAAAAAGCGCGAATTCAAATCTCGTCCGGCCCATTTACAATATGGAGACAAAATGAAGAAGAAAGTAATAATTAAGAATCACATCCTAATTCCTGACCACACAAAACTTACTAAAAAAGAAGTAGATGATGTAGTAAAAAAATATAATGTTTCTACTAGACAATTTCCAAGTATTTCTAAAAAAGATCCTGCAATAGATTCTTTAGATGTTGAGCCTGGAGATGTAATAAAAATTAAAAGAAAAAGTTTTACAGATAATGATACTATTTTCTATAGGGTGGTAATTGATGAATAAAAATAAATTATTGTTGAAAAAATATTTTGAAAATCATTCTTTGGTAGATGCAGATATTAATTCTTATAATCATTTTATTGCAAAAAGAATACAAGAGATAATTGAAGATAGTGGAGAAATTGTTCCTGCTATTATTCCAGAAGATGTTTCTGAATTTAAGATAAAATTAGATAAAGTATATGTTAACAAACCAGAGATAATAGAAGCTGATGGAAGTAAGAGGGATATTTATCCTAATGAGGCTAGATTAAGAAAGATAACTTATTCTGCACCTCTTTATGTAGATGTTAGTATTCATATTGATGGAGTTCAAAGAGAAACATTCAATGCTTTGATTGGTAAGATTCCAGTTATGTTAAAAAGTAAATATTGTCATTTAGATGGATTGAAAAAAGAAGAATTAATAGAAAAAGGAGAAGATCCAACTGATCCTGGTGGTTATTTTATATTGAATGGAAATGAAAGAGTTTTAATTAATGTTGAAGATTTAGCTTCTAATAGAATTTTAGTTGAAAAACCTAGTATTGGTTTGAGTAAGTATGTTGCTAAGTTATTTTCTGAAAGAGGTTCTGTAAGAATACCTCATTTATTAGAGCAATTAAAAGATGGAATATTATATTTAAGTTTTACAAGTTTTTCAAGAGTACCTATTGTTCCTGTGATTAAAGCTTTAGGTTTAGTTAAAGATAAAGAAATCATGGAATTTATTTCTGATAAAGATTATGATGATGTTTTAGTAAGTTTGTATGATAGTATTGAATTGAAAACAGAAGAAGATGCATTAGAGTATGTTGCTAAAAAAATTGGGATTAATCAACCTAAAGAAGTAAAGTTAGAGAAAGTTCAAGAAAGATTAGATAGATATTTATTACCTCATATTGGTGTAGAGAAAGAAGATAGAATAGAGAAAGCTTATATTTTATGTAAATTAATTAAAAAATTATTAATGGTTTCTAAAGATGGATTAAGAACAGATGATAAGGATCATTATATTAATAAGAGAATTAAATTATCTGGAGATTTGTTAGCTGATTTGTTTAGAATTAATTTAAGAGTTTTGATAAATGATATGTTGTATACTTTTCAAAGATTAGTTAAAAGAGGTAAATTTCAGACAACAAAAATTATTATTAGAGATAAATTATTAACTTCTAGAATTAAGAGTGCAATGGCAACCGGAAGTTGGCCAGGTAATAGAAAAGGTATAAGTCAGAATATAGATAGAACTAATTTTTTAGCTACTCAAAGTCATTTACAAAGAGTTGTTTCTTTGTTAAGTTCTACACAAGAAAATTTTGATGCTAGAGCTTTACATGGAACTCATTGGGGAAGATTATGTGCAATTGAGACTCCAGAAGGAACACCTATTGGTTTGAGAAAAAATATGGCTTTGTTATCTGAAATAGCTTTTGATGAATCAGATATAGAAGAATTAAAGAAAAATTTAGAAAGTAATGGGTTGGAGAAAGTATAATGGTTGATGTTTACTTAAATCAAAAATTCATTGGAACTGTTGAAGATAGTAAGAGCTTTGTTGAGAATTTTAAGAAAGATAGAAGAAAAGGAGTGATTCCTAAATCTTTGAATATTGGTTATAATTCTAAACAGAATGAAGTTTTTATTGATGGTGTTAGTGGTAGGTCAAGAAGACCTTTGATTATTGTTAAAGATGGAAAAAGTTTGTTAACTGATGAACATTTAGAGAAGTTAAAGAAAAATGAAATTATATGGGATGATTTAGTTGAAAAAGGGATTATTGAATATGTGGATGCTTTAGAAGAAGATAATTGTTATGTTTCTTTACATGAAAAAGATTTGGATACAGAACATACACATTTGGAAATCGATCCTATTATTATTTTTGGATTATGTAGTGCATTAGTACCTTATGCAAATTGTGGTCAGAGTTCTAGATTAAATAGAGGTCAGAAAACACAGAAACAATCATTAGGATTATATGCTTCTAATTATTTATTAAGAATGGATACAGATGTTAGTTTATTACATTATCCACAAAGACCTTTAGTTAGATCTTTTTTATATGATGTTTTTGATCAAGATAAACATCCTGCTGGACAAAATGTTGTTATTGCTTTAATGAGTTATGAAGGATATAACATGCAGGACGGAATTATAATTAATAAAGGAAGTATAGATAGAGGATTTGCAAGATCTACTTATTTTAGACCATACTCTGTTGATGAATTAAGATATTCTGGTGGTTTAATGGATGAGATTTCAGTGCCAGATAAAGAAGTTAAAGGTTATAAGGCAGAAAAAGATTATAAATTATTGGAAGATGATGGATTAGTTTATTCTGAAGCTAGAGTTAATTCAGATGATGTTATTGTTGGAAAAACAAGTCCTCCAAGATTCTTAGGAGATTTAGAAGAATTTAGTTTAACTGCTAATATTAGAAGAGAAAGTTCTGTTACAATTAAGCAAGGTGAAGAAGGAATTATTGATATGGTTGTAGTTACTGAAAATGAAGAAGGTAATAAATTAGTTAGAATTAGATTAAGAGATGAAAGAAAACCAGAAATAGGAGATAAGTTTGCTTCTAGACATGGACAGAAAGGAGTAGTTGGTATGATTGTTGATGAATCAGATATTCCATTTTCATCTACAGGTATTAAACCTGATTTAATATTTTCTCCACATAGTGTTCCAAGTAGAATGACAATTTCACATTTAATTGAGATAGTTGGGGGAAAAGTGGGAGCTTTATCTGGAAGATCTATTGATGGTACAACTTTTGATTCTGAACCTGTTGCTGATTTAAGAAAAGAATTATTAGAATCTGGTTTTAGAGAAAATGGAACTGAAACAATGTATAATGGTATTACTGGAGAAAAAATGGAAGCTAAGATTTTTATTGGTAGTATGTATTATTTGAAATTAAAACATTTAGTTGCTAATAAAATTCACGCAAGAGCTTCTGGAAGAATCCAATTGTTAACAAGACAACCTATTGAAGGAAGAGCTAAAGGTGGAGGATTAAGATTAGGGGAGATGGAGAAAGATTGTTTTGTAGCTCATGGAGCATCATTATTATTGAAAGAAAGATTTGATTCAGATAAGACAAATGTTTATGTTTGTGAAAATTGTGGAATGTTGGCTGTTAGTGATGAGTATAGGAAGAAGTATTTTTGTACTAAATGTGGAACTAATGTAGAAATTACTAAGATTGAGATTAGTTATGCATTCAAATTATTATTAGATGAGTTAAAATCATTGTGTATATATCCTAAATTAAAGTTAAAGAGTAAATACTAAAATGGATCATGTATATAAGCAGGTGGAAAGTATTGTATTTGGATTGTTTAGTGATAGGGCTATTAAAAAGATGTCTAATGTTAAAATTGTAACTCCAGAATTATATGATAAAGAAGGATATCCTGTTGATGGTGGTTTGATGGATGTTAAATTAGGAGTTATTGATCCTGGTTTGAGATGTAAAACTTGTGGTGGTAAGATTAAAGAATGTAATGGTCATTTTGGGTTTATTGATTTAGCAAGACCTGTTGTTCATATTTTATATGTAAGAGAAATTTTAAATTATTTAAGAAGTACTTGTAATGGTTGTGGAGAATTGTTATGTGATGATAAGAAGAAAAATAAACATTTAGATATATTAAAAGAATTAGATAAGGAAAATTTAGTTGAGTTAAAAAGAAGAAAGGTTAAGAAATTTATTACTTCATTAAGAACAATAAAAAAATGTCCACATTGTAAGATGAAGCAGAAAGCGATTAAAATAGAAAAACCTTCAAGTTTCTATGAAGAAGATACAAGAATTAGTCCTATTGAAGTTAGAGTAAGATTAGAAAGAATTAGTGATGAAAATGTTATTGCTTTGGGGGTAGTTCCTGAGTTTGCAAGACCAGAATGGATGGTTCTGACTATTATGTTGATACCTCCAGTTACTATGAGACCTTCTATTACTTTGGAAAGTGGGGAGAGAAGTGAGGACGATTTAACTCATAAATTAGGTGATGTAGTAAGAATTAATCAAAGATTATTTGAAAATATTAATGCTGGAGCACCTGAGATAATTATTGAAGATTTATGGGATTTATTACAATATCATGTTACAACTTTCTTTGATAATACTGTTGCTAATATTCCACCAGCGAGACATAGATCTGGTGGTTCTTTGAAAACATTAGTTGAGAGAATTAAAAGTAAAGAAGGAAGATTTAGGTATAATTTGGCGGGAAAAAGAGTTAATTTTTCTGCAAGAACAGTTATTAGTCCTGATCCTAAGATTAATTTTGGTGAGGTTGGAGTTCCTAAACAGATTGCAATGAAATTATCTATACCTGAAAGAGTAACTGATTGGAATATTGATTGGTTAAAGAAATTTATTGAAAATGGTCCAGATAAATATCCTGGAGCTAATTATATTATTAGACCTGATGGTAAGAAGAAGAGAATAACAGAAGATATTAAAGAACAGTTATTAGAGGAATTAGAGAATGGTTTCTTAGTTGAAAGACATTTGATTGATGGTGATGTTAGTATATTTAATAGACAACCAAGTTTGCATAGAATGAGTATCATGTGTCATAAAGTTAGAATTTTACCTGGAAAGAGTTTTAGATTAAATCCAAGTGTTTGTCATCCATATAATGCGGATTTTGATGGAGACGAGATGAATTTACATATTCCTCAGAATGAAGAAGCAAGATCTGAAGCAGATATTTTAATGCAAGTTCAAACTCAGATCATTACACCTAAGAACGGAGTTAATGTTATTGGTTCTGTTGAAGATGGAGTAACTGGGGTTTATTTATTAACTAAAGATTTGAGTTTTGATAAAGAAAATGCAGTTCAATTATTGTCTTATATTGATGTAGAAGGTATTGATTTTAGTAAAGAAAAAATAGATGGTAAGGAAATATTTAGTATGTTGTTACCTAAGGATTTGAATTTTATTGGAAGAAATAAAGATAATGAACAAGTTGTTGTTAAGAATGGTAAGTTAGTTGAAGGGATTGTTGATGAGAATATAATTGGAGAAGAAAATGGGGCTTTGATTAAGGAATTACATAGAGCTTATGATAACAAAACAACATTAGATATTATGAATAAAATATTTAGATTAGGTATAAATGTTTTATTAGTTAATGGATTTACAACAGGTATTGGAGATACAGATTTGCCTGGAGATGTGATTAATGAAGTTAAGAAATTAAAAGATGAAGCAGAAGAAAAAGTAAAAGAATTAATTAAAGTTTATGAAGATGGTGGTTTAGAAGCATATCCTGGAAAAACTTTGGAAGAAACATTAGAAGTTAAGATTTTAGAAGTTTTAAATGGAGTTAGAAATGAAGTTGGTAAGATTATTGCTGGAGAGGTTAAGGATAATTCTACTGTTACAATGATTAAATCTGGAGCTAGAGGAAATATGTTGAACTTAGCTCAGATGGCTGCTTGTGTTGGACAACAAGCTTTGAGAGGTAAAAGAATTGGAAATAGTTATGATGATAGAAGTTTGAGTATTTTTAAGAAGAATTCGTTAGGAGTTAAGGAAAGAGGATTTATTGAACATGGGTTTAAAGAAGGATTAGATCCTGAAGAGTTTTTCTTTGGAGCTATGACAGGAAGAGATAGTTTAATGGATACTGCATTGAGAACTCCTAAGAGTGGATATTTGTATAGAAGATTAGCTAATGCATTACAAGATTTAAAGATTGAGTATGATTATACTGTTAGAGATGCGAATAAGAGGATAATACAGTTTAAGTATGGTGAAGATGGAATAGATGTTAGTAAGAGTGAAAATGGTACAATTAATGTTAAGAAGATTATTGAGAAGGTGAAAAATGGTTAAAATTCCAGGAAAAATAGCAGATAGAGCTAAGAAAGAGATTAAGAAAGAGAAATTAAGTAAGAAGGAAATTGAAAAATTTAATTTAGAGTTAGAGAAAAGATATAATGATGCTAAAATTGATCCTGGTGAGAGTATAGGTATTATAACAGCTGAAAGTTTTGGGGAACCAAGTACACAGATGACATTAAACGTATTTCATTTTGCTGGAGTAGCTGAAGTGAGTGTAACTGTTGGTTTGCCTAGGTTAATTGAGATTTTTGATGCACGGAAGAAACCTAGTACTCCTATGATGGAGGTTTATCTTAAGGCTTCTCATTCTAATACTGTAGAAAAAGTAAGGAAGATAGCTGCTTTGATTAAGGAAACTAAAGCCGAAGAATTTGTAACTGAAACTTCTTTGGATTTAGTTAAAATGGCGATTTTTATTAAATTAAATAAAGAGAAATTTAAGGAAGTTGGAATGAATGTTAAAAGCTTTGTAGAGAAGTTAAATACATCTTTGAAGACTGTTGTGATTAAGGAATTAAAAGATAATAGTTTAGTTTTGAGAAGTAGTAAGCAGTTAACAATACAAGAATTGTATAAGTTAAAAGAGAAAATTAAAGGAGTTTTAGTTGTTGGTGTGAAGAATATTACTCAAGTATTGCCTATTAAAAAAGGTAATGAATTTATAATTATGTGTGCTGGAACAAATTTAAAAGATGTAAGTAAAATTGAAGGTGTGGATATGACTAGAACAATAAGTAATGATTTCTTTGAAATTGCAGATGTTTTAGGTATAGAGGCTGCAAGAGCTGCTATTATTGATGAAGCTAGTAAGGTTATTGAGCAACAAGGATTAGATATAGATATTAGACATATATTGTTAGTTGCTGATGTAATGACAAATAATGGAAGGGTTCAAGGAATAACTAGAACTGGTATAACTGGAGAGAAAGAAAGTGTATTAGCTAGAGCAAGTTTTGAGACTCCTATAAAACATTTAATAAATGCAAGTTTGGTTGGTGAAGAAGATAAATTAAATAGTGTAATTGAAAATGTAATGTTGAATCAACCTGTTCCTACTGGTACTGGTTTGCCTGGTTTGTTAGCTAAGATGAAAGAGAAGAGTGATAAAAAGTAAGTTTTAAAAGTCTTTTTATTCTATTATAATCTATGAAATGTGGGTGTGGAAATGATTTTAGTGTTATAATTGGAAGTCAAGTAAAAACTAAAAATTGTAGTATTTTAACTAGTATGACAACAGTAGTAACTGCTCAATGTGATAAATGTAAAGCTGTTTTTCAATTGCCTGTTAAAAGTGGGAAGTATGTAAGTGTGAAGAAAGAGTAATTTTCTTAAACAGTTAAACCTATATCTTTAAAAACAAAAAACTTTAAATACTCTCATTCTTCTTAGAATCTTATGAGTTTAGTTGATTTGAAGAAAGTTTTGAAAGAGAAAGAAGTTGTTATTGGAACTGATAAAGCTATAAAAAATATAAAGAGAGGTAAATGTGAAAAAGTTTTTCTAAGTTCAAATTGTCCGGAAGAAGTGAAAGGAGACATTGAACATTATTCGAAATTGAACAAGACAGAGATTGTTCAGTTAAAACAACCAAATGATGAGTTGGGGATGATATGTAAAAAACCATTTTCTATAAGTGTGTTATGTTATTAAAATGTCAATAAAATTCGATATTAGTGTGATTAAGTTTATTAACTTATTTGAAAAAATAACTAGAGCTAGTGTGAAGGATGTTATTGTAAAAGAAAATAAGATGACTTTTATTGTTAATGAAGGTAATTTAGGAAAAGCTGTAGGTAAGGGTGGTGTTAATGTTAAAAAATTAGAAAATATGTTTAAAAAAAGAATAAAAATTGTTGAATTTAAGAATGATGTTTGTGAATTTATTAGAAATTTATTATTGCCTTTGAAAATTAGTAATATTTATAAAGAGGATAATTTAGTTAAAATAAAGGCTGAAGGTATGAAAATTAAAAGTATATTAATAGGAAGAGATAAGAGGAATTTAAAAGAATTAAGAGATACTGTTAAGAGATATTTTCAATATGATGTGGAGATAGAATGAGTAAAAAATCTAAAGGTTTAATGGCTGGAAAAAAGCTAAAGAAAAGAAGGAAAACAAGTAGATGGCAGGATCAATATTTTAAGAAAAGAATGTTGAATTTGAAAGAGAAAAGTGATCCATTGAAAGGTTCTCCTCAAGCTAAAGGTATAGTTACTGAGAAGGTTCAGTTAGAATGTAAACAGCCAAATTCTGGATTACGGAAGTGTGTTAAGGTTCAATTAGTTAAGAATGGTAAACAGATAACTGCTTTTGCTCCTAGAGAAAATGCTATTAAGATGATTGATGAACACGATGAAGTTATTGTAGAGTGTATTGGAGGAACAAAAGGAAGAGCTAAAGGTGATATGCCTGCGATTAGATGGCAAGTTATAAAGGTTAATGATCAAAGTTTAAATGCTTTAACAAGAGGAAAGATAGAGAAAGGTAGACGGTAAATAATCTTTTTTAGAAAAAATAACCCTTTTTAGGAAAAAGCGTTAGCGGAAAAAGGAAAAATGATAAAAATGAATAAAAAAATGTTAAGTAACAAAATAGGAAAACCTGTTGAAGAGAAAAAAAGCTTAACTAAGAAAGAACTACCTCAAAAAACATTTACGAAAAAGAACCTTTTAGAAAAACCTTTTAAGAAAACGTTAACGAAAAATGATACTAAGAAAGATTCACCAAAAATCAATGTAAATAGAATGAAAATATTTAATAGATGGGAATCAAATGTGAATGTAGCTGATTTAGGTTTGAAAAGTTATATGAATGTAAGTCCTATATTAGTTCCTAAAACTTCTGGAAGGAATGTTAAGATAAGATTTCATAAATCTAAAAATCCTATAGTTGAGAGATTAATTAATAAATTAATGGTTGCTGGTCATAGAGGTAAGAAACATAAGATAAGTAGTGGTCATAATACTGGTAAAAGTTTAAGAGCTTATAAAAATGTAATGGAAGCTTTTGAGATTGTAGAGAAAGAATTGAAAATTAATCCTGTTGAAGCTTTTGTTAAAGCTGTTGAGAATAGTGCTCCTAGAGAAGAAATTACTTCTATTGAATATGGTGGTGCTAGATATCCACAAGCTGTTGATTGTAGTCCTCAAAGAAGAGTTGATATTGTTTTAAGAATGATGGTTCAAGGATGTTATGTTGCTTGTTTTAACAAGAAAAAAACAGTTAAGAGAGCATTAGCTGATGAAATAATAAATGCTTACAAAAATGATGCTGCAAGTAGTGCGATTGCTAAGAAAAATGAGTTAGAAAGGCAAGCTGATAGTGCGAGGTAAAGTTTTTTCAAAATTAGTTTTATAATAATTTAACTGTTAAAAGAAAATTATTTTTTAGTTTCTTCTTTCTTTTTTGTTTCAAAAATTGTATAACCACAAGAACCACATGTTTGTCTTCCTTGATGTTGAGCTAAGAAAATACCAGCACCACATCTAGGACAGGATGGTTTTCTTTCTACTTTTCCATCTTTAGTAGTATATTTTTCAAACTTTTTACTTGTTAATTTATTCTTTGTTTCCTTCTTTGCCATCTTTTTCTTCCTTTACTTCTTCTTTTTTAGGTTCTTCTTTTTTTTCAGCAGGTTCTTCTTTTGGTGCTTCTCCTGGTTTAGCTTCTGTTTTTTTCTTTGCTTTTTTCTTGATTTTTTCAAATAATTCTAAACTTTCTTTATCTTTGTAAATATTTGCAGAAACTTCAACTTTATCTTTCCCATATTTTTGATCTATTTTTTTTATAACAATTAAACTTTCATCTACCTTTTCTGATTTTGCTAAAGATTTTTTAATATCTTCGTTTGAGGGTGTTTTATCTAATTTAAGTTCTTCTGTAATTTCTGTTCTTCCTAATAATGGTTTTTCGGTTTTCATCTTATTTTTATTGCATATTCTCCTTTTACTTTTATATCGATTTTTTTTGCTATATCTGATTTTTCAGGATCAATAACGATTAATCTTCCTTGCCAGTTATCTGTAAATTGTCTACCTTTGCAAATTGGACATTCATCTTTTGCTACTACAATTTTACATTTTTTACAAACCTTTTTTTTCATGGAATCTTTTTAAGAAAAAGCTTAATCAAAAAACTACTTTTTCTTTTTTTCCTCCTTAGGTTCTTTTGCTTCTTTTAATTTTGATTTTTCTTTTTCTATGTCCTCTAATTTTCCAAGCCATGGTTGTCTCATAGTTAAACCAATTTTTGGATTGTCCATTTCTTTGTATGAAACTGCAATTATTCTTGCTTTACAAGCATCATTGATTTTTAATGATTTTCCTGATTCTTTTCCTGCTAGGACTCCTGTTTTGGAAAAACTTACGAAGTCATCCATTGTTTGTGAGATATGAATCATTCCATCGATTGCTCCTAAATTCATAAAAGCTCCGAAATCTGTAATATCTGTTACTCTTCCAAAAACAACTTCTTGTAATTCTGGTTTGAATGTGATTACTTTAAATTTAGTTTCGTAATAAGCAGCACCATCTCCAGGAATTATTACTCCATCTCCAATGTTTATGATTTCTGAGATTGTTATAGTTAGGCCTAGTTCTTTTGAAATGAAAATGTTGTATTTTTCATTTAATTGAGTTAGTACAGCTTCTTTTAGTTTTTCTCCAAATAAAGATGGAGGAACTCTAATGTGGTCTATTACTTCTATTTCATAAAACATTTTTAATTATTAAGTATTTTTTTTGTCTAATTGTTATATAATTTTTTAATCTTTTTTTAAGTTCTTTGTCTTGTGTTGCTATAATTGCTTTGTTATTTAGCTTGACTAATATGTCATCTGTATGTCCTTTTTCGGTTTTAAGTATTTTTAAATGTTTCTCTTTTATGATTTTTAGTGCATAATTAGCTGCTTTTTTGTCTTTTCCTGTAATGGTGTTTAATTCGTCTATTACACGGTCTATTGTTTGAATTTCGTATGAGAAATCTGCTATATTTTGGATTTCTTGAAAAATATCTAATTTAAATTGGTAAATTGCTAGTAGGAAATTAGTGTCTAAAAGTATTGTTTTCATCTAGAAAAAGTAGGAAAAAAGTGTTTTTAAATGTTGTTGTTTGATTTACTCTATTATCCCAATACCAATTAATCTCCATCTACTTTCGATTAGTCTAGAAATTGTTACTCTTGTTCCTTTTTCAGCACAAACTGGTAATTTTAAGTTAACTTTTACTTGATTTTTTTTAATTTCTTCTACAACACCAATAGTAGCTGCTGCGTTTACATTAAGCATTAAGTTTTCTAATTTTTTGATATTTTCTGTTTTTATTTCTTTTTTAGTTCCAATAACTGTTTTTAGTAAATCTGTTTTTAATGTTAATTCATTTCTAACTTCAGGTAGTTTTTTCCCTAGAACATTTCCAGCTAGATTATCATTTTTAACAATAGAAGGATCAAGTTCTGTTAATATTGCTAAGGAACCATAAGGTAATGCTTCTTTTACTTTTTCTCCACCACTTTCTAATCCAACTATTTTTGCTTTTATTGATTTGTATTCTCCTTTTTCTTTAATTCCTGGTCTTATTTCTATTTCATCTTTATCTTTTAATTTTCCTTGAACTAAAGAACCACCTAGAACACCACCATGTAAGTTTTTAATTTCAGATCCTGGTTTATTAATATCAAAACTTCTTGCAATAAACATTAAAGGATTTTTTTTAGTATCTTTTTTTGGGTTTTTAAATTTTTTTTCAATTGTTTCTATTAAAGTATCTATGTTGATATTATGTTGAGCTGAGATAGGAATTATTGGTGCTTTTTCTGCAATTGTTCCTTTTACGAATTTTTTAATTTGTTTGTAATTTTTTAGAGCTTCTTCTTTTGAAACTAAATCAATTTTATTTTGAATAATTATAATATCTTTTATTTCTGACATGTTTAATGCCATTAGATGTTCTTTTGTTTGTGGTTGTGGGCAAGGTTCGTTTGCTGCTATTAGAAGTAATGCTGCGTCTGTTATTGAAGCTCCTGCAAGCATAGTAGCCATCAAAGATTCGTGTCCTGGAGAATCTACAAATGAAATTTTTCTTAAGAATTTTGCTTTTCCTCCACATTCACATTTTGATAAAGGAGTGAATTTTTTACATTTTTCACATTTGTAGAAAGAAGCATTTGCATAACCTAATCTTATAGTAATACCTCTCTTTAATTCTTCTGAATGAGTATCTGTCCACTTACCAGATAGTTTTTCAGTTAGAGTTGTTTTACCATGGTCTACGTGACCTACAATTGCTATATTTATTGATGGTTGTGTTGATTTCATTAGAATAAAGAGTTTTTATTGATTTTATAAATGTTGTGTTATTTTCCTTTAACTATTAGATGTTCTTTATCTTGTTTTATTTCTATTTCTTTTAGGTTGTTTAGAACTAAATCATTTCCTTGTAATAGATAATTAATATCTTTACTTTTAATTATTATTTTGTGTATTTTATCAAAGTCTAGACATTTATCTGGAGCATCTTCTGATAAGTGTGGGTTGTTAATATTAAATAAGTTAACAAAACAAGGTCTTGTAGTAGAATCTTCGTCTCCTTTTTTTCTTCCGATGATTGCACTTTTAGTTTTATGTTTCATATGTTAAAAGCGGAAATAAATCATTTAAAAGTCTTTTGTTTTTGTTTTGGGAAAATATTTTAGAATTTAAGAAATAATGGGAAAAGATTTTGATTATTCTTTTTTCTCTTCGGTTTTTTCTTCTTTAGATTCTTCCTTTGCTTCTTCAGGTTTAATTTCTTTTTTAGGAGCTTCTTTCTTTTCTTCTTTTACTTCTTCAGTTTCAGAACCTTCTTTTTTCTTAAACAATTCTTCTGGTTTTTTTGCACCATACTTTAGAATTTTCATGTTTACTTGGTGAGTTGTATCATTAACAATTGCACCACAAACTGTTTTTCTAATTCTTTGACCTTTTTTAACTGTTTTAACTCCAATTCCCCTAGTTAATAATAATTTTTTTCTTCCTGAAATTTGTAAATCAGGTCTCATTGGGAAACCACAATAATCAGAACCACCAGTTATTTCAAATTCATAACCAGAAATGTCAAGTAAATCTCCTTTGATTTTATCTTTTATTTTTCTACCATATACTTTAGATCCATCTACTTCTGTTTGATATGTCTTACCAGATTTTCCATCATTTATTACGAATTTTATATTCCCCATGTTTTCTTACCTTTTCTCTTAATTTCAGCTATTTCCTTTAAAATTTCAATCTCATCACCATTTAAAAACTTTTTGTATTTCTTAAACTGTAGATAATCATCTTCTGGGATGTTAGCATATAGAATATCTTCTGTATTTATCTGTCTTCCTACTGTTACTCCTGGGAATGCTACTGCAACTTCTTTTCCTTTTTCTGCTTTATCTATATCTTTTCCATCCAATTGTATTGTTTTTACAGTTGCAATTATTTTACCTTGATCATTCATTAATTCTATATCTTTTTTTAATGTTCCATTTAATACTTCTGCACCAACAACTGCTGGATTAGATTGTCTGAATATGAAACCAGGAAGTATTTTTATTTTACAAGGTAAGGTTAAACTTTTTATTCTTTGCTTTTCTATCTCTTGTTTCTTTGTTTCTTGCCATTTTTCAAAATCTTCTATAATTTTATATATAATATCGGATGTTATGATTTTAATTTTTGATTCTGGTTTTTTAATGTTAAATCCTAAGATTATTCTATTTAATGGATTTTTTTCTGTTCCTGCATCTGCTATATCTGTTTTGTTAATATTTCCTACAGAAGCTCTTTTAATTTTGAAGTCTTTTTCTTTTAATAATTTAGTTAGTGCTTCTAATGAACCTAGAGTGTCTGCTTTGATTACAATTCCTTTTTTGTCTGTTTCTATAATAACTTCGGAAACTTCTTTTTGAATTTCTTTTTTAGTTTTTTCTATGTCTTTTTGTTTACAACTTTGAATTGGCATTCCTGCTATAACTTTATCTATGTTTGGTGCTGAAATTTTTACACCTATTGAAGCATGCACTTGTTTAACTTTTTGAAATTTACATAATCTCATATCTGTTAGATTTTCTGGTTCTAGTAAGACTTTGATTTTTGTTTCTATTGGTTCATTTATATCTCCAATGATTACTATATCTTTTTCTTTTAGAGAACCATCGTATAAGATAACATCTAGAGTTTTTCCTATTCCTTTTTCTTCTTTTACTTCTAGGATAACACCTTTTGCTTCTTTAGATTTAATTTCTAGTTCTTTTTTTAAGAATTTTTCTGATAAACCCATTAAAGTGACTAATAATTCAGGTAAACCTTCATTTGTTTTTGCAGATATAGGAATTAAAGCAATTTGTTTTTTATAATCTTTTATTCTATCAAATCTTTCTGATCCAAATCCTAGTTCGTGTAATTTACCTACAATTTCATATAATTTTGTATCTAATTCTTTTTGAATTTCTTCTGGTTGAGATTGAATGTTTTTTAGTAAGAAATCATCTTGTTTTTTCCATCCTGGAATTAGGTCAATTTTGTTTAGAGCAATAATAAATGGTGTTTTGTATTGTTTTAGGATTTCAATAGCTTCTTTTGTTTGAGGCATTATACCTTCATTGATATCAATAACTAAGATAGCTAGATCTGCTAGATTTCCTCCTCTTTTTCTCATTCCTGTAAATGATGCGTGTCCTGGAGTATCTATGAATAAGAATCCTGGGATTTTTATTTTTTGTTTTATTTGTTTAAGTAAATCTTTTGTTATAGATTTTATTCTTTTTAGAGGTACTGCAGTAGATGAGATACATTGAGTTATACCTCCTGCTTCTGTGTCAATGATAGAGGACTGTCTAATGAAATCTAGGACTGAACTTTTACCGTGGTCAACGTGTCCTACTAGTGTTACAATTGGTTGTCTTATCATTTGAATCAACTCTGTATTTTTAGTAGAATTTCAGTATTTAAATGTAGTGATTTATTTGTGGTGTTTTTGTGAAGGTTTTTATAGTGGTTGGTGTTTGTTTTTTTTATGTGGTTACAAGCGATAATATTGGGGATAATACAAGGAATTTTTGAATGGTTGCCTGTAAGTAGTGAGGGTATTGTTAGTTTAGTAATGATTAATGTATTTAATGTTAGTTATAAAGAAGCAATTCCTTATTCTATCTTTTTACATTTTGGAACTTTGATGAGTTCTATAGTATTTTTTAGGAAAGATATAGTGGATATTTTTAGGAATTTTAAGAATTTTAAGAATAAAGAAAAAACTAATTTAACTGTATTTTTGTTGATAGCTACTTTGTTAACTGTGTTAATTGGTTATCCTTTGTATTTATTGATATTAAAATTGAGTTTTGATGGTAGAATTGTTAGTATGTTAATTGGAGTATTTTTAATGATAACTGGGGTATTGCAGTTGGTTGTTAAGAAGAAAATAGGTAAGAAAGTAAATATCTATGATTCATTTTTATTAGGTATTGTTCAAGGTTTTGCTGTTATTCCTGGTTTGAGTAGGAGTGGTTTAACTGTTTCTACTTTATTATTTAGAAAATATGATGGAAGATTAGCTTTGAAGTTGTCATTTTTAATGGCAATTCCTGTTGTTTTAGCAAGTAGTTTGTATTTGTTAGGGAATAGTTTGTTTAATGTTTATAGTTTAGTTAGTTTAGTATTTGCTTTTATTTTTGGTTTGTTAAGTATTAAGATATTATTGAAAATAGCTAAGAAATTAAACTTTGGATGGTTTGCTTTGGTAATTGGTGTTATAAGTATTATTGGTGGTTTTGTTTAAACTAAATGAAACTCATCTGTTCTTGTATAAGTATGTAGTTCTTCTTTTGTAAACCATAAATTAATTTCATGTTTTGCATCTTTTTCATCTGCTGAAGCATGAATTAGGTTTCCAACTTTTTTATTGTGTTTGTTTGCGTGTTCTTTAGAAATATGAGAATAATCTCCTCTTATTGTTCCTGGTTGTGCTTCACTTGGATATGTAGAACCAACCATTTTTCTAACAATAGGGATAGCAGAAACTCCTTCTAATACTATTGCTAGAACTGGACCTTCTCTTATGTATTCTGATAAGTTATTGAATATTTTTTCATCATATCTTTCTTTGATATCTTTGTAATGTTTTTCTGCGAATTCTTCATCAACCCATTGCATTTTCATTCCAATAATTTTTAAACCTGCATCTTCAAATCTAGAAAGAATTTTACCTATTAAAGCTCTTTGTACTCCGTCTGGTTTTATTAATATTAATGTTTGTTCAATCATTTTTTATAGAATTTTGTCCATTTAGTTTTTTTAGGATCTCTTTTTAATTTTAATAAGTTTTTTTCACATTTCATGGAACAAAAAGGTAAAGGTTTTCCTATTCTGTCTATTACGATTTTACCTGTTCCTTTTTCAATATAATTTCCACAAAATGAACAATTTGCCATTTATTTTCTTCCTTGATCTAATCTTCTTGCTTCAATTTCTGTTTCTCTAAGCATTAAAATATCTTCTTTTCTAATAGGACCTTTAACATTTCTTCTTATGATTTTACCTTTGTCTCTTCCATCTAATATTTTACATCTTACTTGTGTTACTTCTCCTCTTGTCCCTGTTCTACCTATAATTTCTTCAACAGTAGCTGGAAACGATTCTGTTCCTGTTTTAACAGCTTTTTCTGTTTTTTTACCTTGTTGTTGTTTTGGGTTTGGTCTTGCCATTTTTATTTTTTAGGTTTTTCTTCTTTAACAGGTTTTTCTTTAGGAGCTTCTTTCTTTTCTTCAGGTTTAGCTTCTTCTTTTGGTTTTTCTTCAGAAGTTTCTGGTATAGCATTTTTTATTTCTTCTATTGTTTTTTTTGCTTCACCTTCAACTGTAATAGCAACCGCTGCTGTTGATAATTGTAATCCTGCTGATGCACCTAAATCTTCTTTAGATGGTACAGGTACACATAAGATATCTTTTTCTTCACATAGAACTGGTAAATGCATAATTATCTCTTGAGGATTAATATCTTCTGCAATAGCAACTAATTTAGCTGTTCCTCTTTCTACCTCTTTAGTAACTTCGTTAGAACCTTTTTTTATTTTTCCTGTTTTTCTAGCTATTTCTATAGCCTCATATACTTTTTCTGTGTTTTCTTTTTCTAGTTGAAATTTAAATAGACTCATTTTGTAACCTCCTATCATTGGTTTTTATTAAGAAAAAAGGGTAATTGAGTATTTATAAACTTAACGGAAAAGGTTTAACTGTTTAAGAAACTTATTTGTGTGTAAAGTATAAAGTTATTTTATCTTTTGTTATTTCATCAATTCTTGCGAAGCCTATTCTTACTAATTGTACAATATCATCTGGTTTTTGTTTTTTTATTGATTTTTCTACTAAACCTTTAACTGTTTGATCTGGATAGATAAGTTCTATTTTAATTAGGTCTTTTTGAACAGGTAACCAGTGAATTAATTGAGCTTCTAAATCAGATTCTAGTTCTTTTGAAGTAAATTCTTGATTTTGGAAATTAAATAATCCTATTAATCTGTAATGTTGTTTTTTATTTAGTTTATCTTGAATGTAAAATTCATTTGAAGTAGTAAATTTTCTTTTTCCTCTTTTGAAATCTGGATGTAAGTCAAGTTCTGTTGTTAAGGAAGGAGCATTTTTTATTTTTATTTTTTTAGGTTCTAAAATACTAAAGTATCTATTTGCTTCTTTGTCAATAATTTCTTTGTTTAGTGCAAATAAAGCGTCTAAAGAAACATTGATATCATTTCTTGTAATTCCTATATCTTCCATGAAATTTATAATAGCTTGAGCTTTTATTCCTTTTTTTCTTAGAGTTTTTATTGAAGTTAATTTTGGATCATCCCATCCTGTTAATTTTTTTTCTTTTATTAATTTAGCAATCTCTGAAGTGGATTTAATTCCTTTGATTAACAATTTTCCATGGTAGATTGTTTCTGGATATTTCCAGTTAAAATATTTGTAAATGAATTTTTGTCTTTCTTCTGAACCTAATAAATCTATACCTCTTAAGATGTGGGTTATTTTTAATTCATGATCATCTATTGCTGAAGCAAAGTTTAGTAATGGCCATACTTTTGTTTTTTTATCTAAAGGATGTTGTGATTTATTTACAATTCTGAAAGCTGGCCAATCTCTTAAAGCTGGATCTTTATTTTCTAGATCTGTTTTTATTCTTAGAACTGCTTCTCCTTCTCTGTATTTTGTAAACATTTCTTCAAATCTTTTTGCTGTTTCTTTAATTGAAAGTTCTCTGCATGGACATGATTCTTTATTCCATAGAGATTTTCTTTTTTTAAGAACTGAACAAGTACAAACATATGTTTTGTCCATTTGAATTAATTTTTTAGCATATCTATAATAAATTGGAAATCTTTCTGATTGTTTGATTATTTTTGAAGGTTTGATGTTAAGCCATTTTAAGTCTTCTTCAAACCATTTGTAAGCTTCTTTTAATGGAACTTTTACTTTTGGATCTGTATCATCTATTCTTAGTATGAACTTTCCTTTGTAATTTTTTGTATAAATACTATTTAGGATAGCAACTCTTGAATGTCCTAATGACATTGCTCCATTTGGATTAGGAGCGAATCGCATTATTACTTTTTTTGGATTTTTTAGATCTGGTAATTTTTTTTCTATGATTGGTTTTTCGTATACAGGTAGGTCTTGTAAGTGAACTTGTTGTTCTTCTAACGACATGGAATTAACTTTTGATACTATTTCATTTATTTGTTTGAATAATGCTTTTTTGTCTGTTTTTGGGTTTTCTGAGAAAACTTTTCCTATTACTGCTTTAGGATTTGCTTTTCCATTATAACTAGTTGCGTTTTGAATAGCATACATGAAGATTTTATCTTTGAGATTCATAAGAGATTAAATTGAATAAAAGTTTATAAAAGTGTGTATTTATTTATTAGTAGTTAAAATAGAAAGATTTATATAAGAGTTTTTGTTGGTTAGTTGTAATAAAATGGCAAGAGATAATAGTAAAAGAAAATTTTTAGAAACTGCAATTCCTGTAGCTGCTGGAGCAGGAGTAATTGGATTGATTGGTGTTTTTGGAGTTCCTAGTCTTGTTAGAGATGATAGAGCTTATTTAGGAATTAAAGAAAATGAAGCAAACGAGCATTTTTCAAGAGGTTTAGCTCATTTTGAGAAAAAAAGATTAAGAGATGCTGTTAAAGAATTTAATTCTGGTTATGAAGTATTAGAAGAAACACAAAAAACATTTAATGAACAAGCACGTGATGGTATGTGTTTTGCAGAAGTAAGTTATGATTTACCTTCTTTAAAAGAAAGTATAGATATTTTTGAAAGAAATGGATCCCTTTCGGGTTTAGAAGAAATTTTACCTGTTGATGATTTAAGACGAGATAAATCTTATAATGATACTTTAGAAAGAGTTTATGTTGCTGATTTATAACTAGACTACCAAAAATCTTTTAAACTTAAATGAATTTTTTATAATTATGAAGGATTATTTAAAAAAAACAGTTGAAACGTATAATAAGATAGCTAAAATATACTCTGATTATACATTTAACTTAATTCTACAATATCATTTGAATGAATTTATTTCTTTATTGCCTAAAAAAGCAAGAGTATTAGATGCTGGTTGTGGTTCAGGAAGAGATGTTGCTTATTTAACTGAAGAAGGTTTTGATGCTATAGGTATAGATATTTCTGATGGTTTGTTAAAAGAAGCTAGGAAAAGAGTTGAAGGTAAGTTTAAGAAGATGGATATCACTGATATGAAATTTAAAGATGAAGATTTTGATGGGGTATGGAGTTGTGCTACTTTGTTACATTTGAAAAAAGAAGATGTTCCTAAAGTTTTGAAAGATTTTAATAAGATCTTAAAGAAAAAAGGAGTATTATTCATTAATGTTAAAGAGGGTGAAGGTGAGGAAGTAGTGAAGAAGAAAGAGTATAATGATTTGCCAAGATTATTTGTTTATTATTCTTTAGCTGAAATTTTAAAGTTAGTTGAAGAAGCAGGTTTTAAAGTTATAAATTCTTTTACTGATGAAGGTCCAGAGAATAATTGGATTAATGTTTTTGCGAAGAAGGTTTAGAAAGTTTTAAATAGAAAATTGGTTTATCAATAAAT
>NZCS01000026.1 GCA_002688325.1 archaeon | reverse complement strand
TAATCCGATCTCACTAGGTGAATTTTCTTTTGCTAATTTTATAATTATTTGTTCAATTTCTTGAGAAGTATAACTTAACCAATTTTGTTTCTTCTTAGAGATAGGTCTAGTTGAACTAGATTTTCCTTTTTTTCTTGAATGCATTCTTGCCATTTTATTAAGTAAGGAAACACGTAGAATGTCTCCGGAATAAGTAAGCTTAAAGCTGACTTACCCTTGTAAATAAACAGTATCGTTTGGTCTAACTTTGTCTTTAACTTTTAAACCTATTTCATCGCCTTTTTTTGTTTTTTCAATTTCTTCATGATCTATTTGCATTGAATCAATAGATTGTTCAAAATCTGTTGTTGTGCCTTTTATTCTTATTTTATCTCCTTTTTTAATAGGAGATTCTACTTTAATAATTCCAACTTTTACTTTGGAAAAATAACTTGTAATAATTCCAACTTTTTTTCCTAAATCTTCTTCTGTCATAGTGTAAATTACATATTTTAATTGTTTATAAATGTTTTGGATAGCCCCGGGAGGATTTGAACCTCCGCCCCCAGCTTTCTCCTAAACTCCAAAGGCTGGTATCCTTGACCATTTTCCCGATATTAACAATCGTCTAGACTACGGGGCTATAGTGTTTGATTAATTAATGTGGTTTTTAAAATTTGTGTTTTTTGAACCGTGGAAAATATTAAATAGTTTAAAAACATATATGGATAAATGAAAGAGTTTGAAAGTTTAAACAAAAAACAATTACTCAAATTACTTGCAGTTATAGCTCTAAGTGATGGTACAATAGATAAACGAGGAAAATATATGAGATCTATCACACTTAGAACAAATAAAAATAGTGTAGGACAACATGATATGTTTAATTATTTATCTAATCAAGTTATTAATAAAAATGCTGGTAATATTAAAAGTAAAAAATTTCTTTGCTCGAGAATCTATTCAACAAAACTTGTAAAAAAACTACTAAAATTATCACCAAGTTATAAGACAACTCCGTGTAAGGAGAATAAAGAAGATTTCTTATCAAAACCTCAACCAACTTTGAGTTTTATGTTTAATGAAGATAAAAAGATACAAATATTAGCATTAAGAATGTGGTTTGATTTTGAAGGAACAATCATACCTCGATTTAGATTATGTAAAAAAGTAGATAGAAAATATTTTTCTTATGATTTGGCATTCTTATATGAAGTATTTCTTGCAGAAAGCAATCCAAGTTTAGTTAATGATTTAATTAAATTGTGTAATAATGTTGGATTTAAAGCAGTTATTAAAAAAGATCCAAGAAATTGGATTGGTCTTGGAGGGGTAAAACTCTATGGGAAAGAAGATGTTATTAAATTTTCTAAACTAGGACCAATAACAGATGTAAAAGTATCTAAGAAAAGTCCGAGATTTTGTGGATTTACAAAAAAGAGTATAGGTCTATCTACTGTAGAAATATTAAAATGGAAAAAAATACATTGGTCGTTTGATAATGAAAAAGAAGGATTGGAATTAAAACAAGAATTAGATAAAAAATTTAGAAATATAATAAAAAAACATAATTGAATTATTTATAAATTATTAATATATTGCCTTATATAAACGAAAAGTATAAAAAGGAGTTTGTGTAATTATTAAGTAATTTATAATAACGCGGAGGTAATTTAAATGATAAAAATAAAAGAGGAGAGTAAACCTATTGTTACTGTTATTGCTATTATTGTAGTTGTGTTGTTAGCAGTTAATTTTGGTAAAATTACTGGTGAAGTAACAAGAGCACATACTTCTAGAGTTTCTGTTTCTCCTGGAATCGTTGAGTTAGATGAAAGTGGTAGATCTAGGACAGTTGTAAGTTACACTGTTATACCTGGAAGTGATGGTTTTAGTAATGAAGTTGAAATTAGGAAAGGTGGTATACGAAGAAAGATAGATTATGTTAGAGGATGTAGTAGAAGATGTATGGATCCTGTTACAAAAGATTTAACCATTTCAAATGACTGGGGTAAAGGAATTTACGAAGTTAGGGTTATGGATAATGTACTTGGTGGATTTGTAAGTGCAAATTTCAAAGTTGTTTAAGGAGGTAAATGATGAAAGACAATAAAGCATTGATCGTTGGAGTTTTGATAGTATTGGTTGCTTTAGTTGCTGTTAATCTTGATAAAACAGGAGATGCTGTTAAGGATACAAGAATTTCTGTTTCTCCTACACTTGTTGAATCTGGTGAATATGTAAATCTTGCTTTAACTCCAGGAGTTAGAGGTATTGATTGTAAGATCAGTATTTACAATGAAAAAGGTTTGAGAAGAAGGTCGATAACAAGATTTTGTGATTCTACATTCAAAGAACATACAGTAATTCCTGTGAAAACAGATGCTAATTGGGAAGGTTTGTTTTATGTTGGTGTAACTGATGAAGCAACTGGAGAAGAAGTTACTGCAGCTTTTGAAGTTATTTAATTTTTTTTAATTCTTTTTTGTTTATATCTTCCTCTTTGTTCTACTTTTTTTAATCTTTCAATAACTTCTTTATTATTGTATGATTTTAGAATTAAAGTGAATAGATTAGGATGTTTGTAATGTTTTGCTTTTAGAGCTTGTTTTAGTAAGTGTAAGTCAACTGCTCTGTCTTCTGTTTTATGTGATATGAAAGATAACCCATAATCAATGAAATATACTTTATCGTCTTTTAGTATCATATTTGAAGTTGTTAGATCTCCGTGTATTATATTGTGTTTGTGTAACAAAGAGATTTGATTTCCTATTTGTTTACATAATTGAGTTTTATTTTTTGAAGAATCTAAGATGTTTTTGATTAATTTTCCATTTATGTATTCCATTTCTATTGTTGTGTCTTTTGAAGATATTAACTTAGGTGTTGGAATTAAGTTATATGCTTTTTCTAAAATCTTTGTTTCTCTTCTTGTTGTTTGTTTTCTTATTTTGTTATCTAATTCTGGAAATCTGTAAGATTTTCTGATTCTTTCTTTTATTATATTTTTATCTAATGATATGATTGATTCTGCCCCTTGTGCTATTGTTTTTTTCATAGTATGAAGGGTTAAATTTGTTGTTTTTAAATGTTTTTATATTTTTTAAATTTTGATAGTAGAAGCCTTGTAATGTTAAAATATGGGTGTTTCAGGATAGAAAAGTATATAAACAAGTGGTGATTTTTGAATAATATAAAGACCTTTTCTAGGGCTAATTTTATGGTGTGAAAAATGACAGAAAATAATGAGAAATCTAATTATGAGGCTAAGGACATTACTGTATTGAAAAACTTAGAAGCGGTAAGATTGAGACCTTCAATGTATATAGGTGATACAACAAAAAGAGGTTTACATCATTTAGTTTTTGAAGTTTTGGATAATGGTACTGATGAATTTTTAGCTGGTCATTGCAGTAAGATTGATGTTGTAATAAATAAAGATGGTTCTGTTAGTATAGAAGATGATGGAAGGGGTATACCTGTTGATTTACATCCTGAAATGAATAAACCTGCTGTGGAAGTTGTTTTAACTGTTTTACACGCAGGAGGAAAGTTTGATAATAAAACTTATCAAGTTTCTGGTGGATTACATGGTGTTGGTGTTTCTGTTGTAAATGCTTTATCTGGATGGTTAGAAGCAACAATAAAGAGAGATGGTAAGATATGGAATCAGAGATATGAAAGGGGTAGGGCAGTTAGTGAATTAAAGGAATTGGGTGAAAGTAGTGAAACAGGAACTAAGATAACTTTTTTACCTGATAGTGAAATTTTTGAAGAGATAATTTTTGATTATGAAGTGTTAATTCAGAGGTTGAAAGAATTAGCATTTTTGAATAAAGGTATTAAAATAAATATTAAAGATGAAAGAAATGGGAAGAATGATGAGTATTGTTATGAAGGTGGAATTTTAAGTTTTGTTAAATTTTTGAATGAGAATAAGAATCAGTTACATGATGGAATTTATTTTGAGAAAAAGCAAGAAGGTATGGATTTTGAAATTGCTTTACAATATAATGATGGATATACAGATAACATTTTATCTTTTTGTAATACTATTAATACTATAGAGGGTGGTACTCATGAAGAAGGATTTAGAACTGCTTTAACAAGAAGTATTAATGATTATATTAAGAAAAATAAGTTAGGAGATAATGTTAGTGGGGATGATGTTAGAGAGGGATTGAGTTGTGTTATTTCTGTTAAGATTCCTGAACCTCAATTTGAAGGACAGACTAAAACTAAATTAGGAAATAGTGAGGTTAAGGGAATAGTTAGTAAGATTGTTTATGATAAATTGAATACTTATTTTGAAGAAAATCCTGGAATAGCTAAACAATTAATTAGAAAAATTATTGATGCATCTAGGGCAAGAGAAGCTGCTAGAAAAGCAAGAGAATTAACTAGAAGAAAAAGTGTTTTAGAATCTGGAAGTTTACCTGGTAAGTTAGCTGATTGTCAAGAGAAAGATCCTAGTAAGAGTGAATTGTTTATTGTAGAAGGAGATAGTGCAGCTGGAACTTCTAAAATGGCAAGAGATAGAAAATTTCAAGCTGTTTTACCTTTGAGAGGTAAGGTTTTGAATGTTGAAAAAGCAAGAATTGATAAAGTATTAGCAAATAATGAGATAACTAATTTAATTAGTGCAATTGGTACTGGTATTGGTGAAGAGTTTGATCTTAGTAAATTAAGATATAATAAAATAATAATTTTGTGTGATAGTGATATTGATGGGGCACATATTCAGACTTTGTTGTTAACATTTTTCTTTAGATATATGAAAGAATTAATTGAAAATGGAAATGTGTATATTGGTTTACCTCCTTTATATGGAGTTAAAAAAGGTAAGAAGATTCATTTTGTTACTAAGGAAGAAGATTTGGAAGGAACTTTGGAGAATTTAGGTAAAGATGGATTGACTATTCAGAGATTTAAGGGTTTAGGGGAGTTGAATGACGATCAATTAAGAGTGACTGCAATTGCTCCTGAATCAAGAGATTTGATAAAAGTTAAAATTGAAGATGGAATAAAAGCTGATCAAATTTTTACTATTTTAATGGGTGAGGAAGTTGCTCCTAGAAGAAAATTTATTTTTGAAAATGCTAAAAATGTAAAACATTTGGATGTGTGAAATGAAAGAAATCCAAGAAAAATTGATTGAAGAAGAAATGAAAGAAGCTTATGTAGATTATGCTATGTCAGTTATTACTTCTAGAGCTTTACCTGATGTTAATGATGGATTAAAACCAGTTCATAGAAGAATTTTATATGCTATGAGTAAATTAGGTTTACAACATAATAAACCTCATAGAAAATCTGCTTATGTTGTTGGGAGAGTATTGGCAGAGTTACATCCTCATGGAGATAGTGCTGTTTATGATGCTTTAGCAAGAATGGCTCAGGATTTTTCCTTAAGATATCCTTTGGTTGATGGGCAAGGTAATTGGGGATCTATTGATGGAGATAAACAAGCTAGTATGAGATATACAGAAGCTAGGTTAGCTAAATTATCTTCAGAATTATTATCTGATATAGAGAAAAATACAGTTAAGATGAATCCAAATTATGATGAAAGTAGTAAAGAACCAGTTATTTTACCAACTAAGATTCCTAATTTATTAGTTAATGGAAGTTCTGGTATTGCTGTTGGTATGGCAACAAATATGCCTCCACATAATATGACTGAGATATTAGATGCTGTTATATTTCAAATTGATAGTCCAGAATGTAATGTTGATGATTTGATGAAAATTGTAAAAGGTCCTGATTTTCCAACTGGTAGTTTTATTATGGGAAGAAATGGGATCAAGCAAGCTTATACTGAAGGTAAAGGTAAACTTAAAGTTAGAAGTAGAACAGAAATTGAAGAAACAGAGAAAGATAAAAGAATTATTATTACTGAAATTCCTTATATGGTTAATAAGAGTTTATTAATTGAGAATATTGCTAACTTAGTTAGAGATAAAAGAGTTGAAGGTATAAGAGATTTAAGAGATGAGAGTGATAAGAAAGGAATGAGGATTGTAGTGGAGTTAAAAAGAGGAGAAGATCCGGAAGTCATTGGGAATAATTTATTTAAGTTTAGTCAGTTACAGGTTACTTTTGGGATTAATAATTTAGCATTGGTTGCTGGAGAACCCAAGTTGTTGAATTTAAAAGATATGTTGTACTTCTTTATTGAACATAGAAAAAGAATTGTTACTAGAAGAACAGAATTTGATTTAGGGAATGCAGAAAAGAGATCTCATATATTATTGGGATTAAGAACTGCTTTAGAAAATATTGATTTGGTTATTAAATTAATTAAAGGTAGTGATAGTCCTTTGATAGCTAAAGATTTGTTAATAAAAAATTTAAGAATTACTAAATTACAATCAGAAGCAATATTAGAAATGAAGTTAAGTAGATTAACTTCTTTAGAACAAGGTAAGATAACAAAAGAATATAATGAATTATTGATATTGATTAAAGAATTAAGAGAGATTTTAGATTCTGAAGAAAGAGTATTGGGTATTATTAAAAAAGAATGTTTAGAATTAAAAGAGAGATATGGTGATGAGAGAAGAACTGAAATTTTAGATGATGAAATGGAAATGGAAGATGAAGATTTAATAGAGAAAGAAGATGTTGTTGTAACTGTAAGTCATGCTGGTTATGTAAAAAGAATGAAATTAGATGAGTATAAGGAACAGAAAAGAGGAGGTAAAGGTATTAAGGCTGCTGGAACTAAAGAAGAAGATTTTGTAGAAGATATTTTTGTAAGTAGTACTCACGATAACATATTGTTTTTTAGTGATAAAGGAAAAGTTTATTGGTTAAAAACTTATAAGATTCCTGAAGGAAGTAGATATAGTAAAGGAAAAGCTATTATTAATTTATTGCATTTAGAGAAAGAGAAAATAAATGCTATGGTTCCTATTAAAAATTTTGAAGGTAACTTAGTTATGGTTACTAAGAAAGGTGTTGTTAAGAGAGTTAAGTTAGAATCTTTTAATAAACCAAGGAAAAAAGGAATAATTGCTATGAAATTAAATGGTGATGAATTAGTTGATGTTAAGTTAAGTGATGGAGAAAGAGAAATGATAATTTGTAGTGCTAATGGTAGTGCTGTGAGATTTAAAGAAAGTGATGTTAGAGTTATGGGAAGAAATAGTTATGGTGTAAGAGGTATTAGATTAGTTGATGATAAGGTAATCGGTATGGAAATTGCTAAAGATAGTCTATTAACTATAACTGAAAATGGTTATGGTAAGAGAACTAAGATAGATGAGTATAGGATTATTA
>NZCS01000025.1 GCA_002688325.1 archaeon | reverse complement strand
CTCACTTAAATAACAAAGAATTCTAGAACAATTTTCATATTCCAGTCTCATTTATTATTAGAAATACCTTAAACTATATTAATTTAATTATCCTATAGTATCACCAAGGCAAAATATTCAATCTTAACAAAGCATAACCTACCCATAAAACTAAAATTAAATATAAACTACTCCAACCTTTAGTTATAGGAAAATACCTATAAAACTTTTTATAATTCTTCTTATACCACTTAGCACAACAAAAAGATACAATATTTGCAATTAAACTATCAAGTAAAAGAGCATACCAAAGAATTGCTTCTATATTCACCATATTTACTATAAAGAATTAATAATATTTAAATTTAACTGGTTCATTACATTCACAAAAATAAAACGCCGCGACTCGGATTTGAACCGAGATGCCCCGAAGGGCCTAGCTCACAAGCATTTTCTATACCTAAAAGTTTATTTCCAGGCTAGTGCAATACCAGATTATGCGACCGCGGCATATAATTTAAGAACAAATTCTAATTTAAAAAACTTTCCTTAACTCTTAACTTCAATCTCTATGTTCACACCTTCAGGAATAGGAACTCTCATTACTAATCTTAAAGCTCTTTCATCTACACCTAAATCAATCAACCTTTTATGAACTCTCATCTCATATCTTTCCCAAGATGCTTTACCTTCACCATCAGGACTTCTTCTAGTTGTAATTTTCATCCTTTTAGTAGGTATAGGAATAGGACCATACAATTTAGTTTTAGTTTTCTTAGCAATATTCTTAATATTTTCAGTAATCTGATTTAACTGATCTATATTGGTACTTGCTAATTTTATTCTTGCTTTTTGCATAGAAATTTAGAAAGAATTCCCATTTAAAAACTTTACTATAATAAAAATTAAGATAAAATAGCTTCTTCACTCAAACCAATAATTTTTGCTATATCAGATTGTTCTTCGGTTAATCCAATCTCTCTACCACCTACAACGATAGAATAACAAGAATCATCTTTATATACTCTAAATTCTTCTTTATCGCCTTCAACAGTTAAAATATGTTTTCCATAATTCATTTTTATATCTCCTTAAATTTATAAAATAAATAAAGAAAGTTAATCTTTCAAAACTGAATCTATACACATACCTGCAGCAACAGTAGTACCCGCATCTCTAATAGCAAATCTTGCCATAGCTGGTATTTCAGATTGTTTTTCAATAACTATAGGTTTTGAAGGTATAATTCTAACCCTAGCTACATCTCCATTTTTCAAGAAATCAGGATTTTTCTCTTTTGTTTCACCTGTAACAGGATCAATTTTCTCTATGATTTCTTCTACCTTACATGCAATCTGACTTGTATGTATGTGGAATACTGGTGTATAACCTACAGTAACAACAGTTGGATGATTTAATACAACTATTTGTGCTGTAAATTCTTTAACTAAACTTGGAGGCTTACTTGTATGTCCTAAAACATCTCCTCTAGCTATATCCTTCTTACCAATTCCCCTTACATTAAATCCAATATTATCTCCTGGAATAGCTTCTTCAACTTGTTCATGGTGCATTTCAATAGTTTTAACTTCTCCTTCTACACCCTTACCTTCTCTTCCAGGTACAACTATAACCTTATCATTCAACTTCATTACTCCTGTTTCAACTCTTCCTACAGGAACTACACCAATACCAGTAATTGAATAAACATCCTGTATTGGTAATCTCAAAGGTAATTCTGTTGGTTTTTCAGGTTCTTCAAAAATATCTAATTGTTCTCTTAATGTTGGTCCTTCATACCAAGTCATTTTTTCACTTTTATTAACAATATTATCTCCCTCTATAGCGCTTGCTGGTATAAAGTTAATTTTTTCAGGATCATACTGCATACTTTTTAACAAGTCACTAACATCTTCTTTAACTTTCTTATACTTATCTTCAGCATAATCAACAACATCCATTTTATTAACAACAATTGCTAATTGATTTACACCTAAAGTTTTACTTAAAATAACGTGTTCTTTTGTCTGTGCCATAACTCCATCAGTAGCACTAACAACTACAACACCTACGTCAGCTTGACTTGCTCCTGTAATCATATTCTTAATGAAATCCTTGTGTCCAGGTGCGTCAATAACAGTATACTCATATTTATCAGTTACAAATTTCTTATGAGCTAAATCAATAGTAACTCCTCTTTCTCTTTCTTCTTTTAAGTGATCCATAACGAATGCGAACTCAAAACCTGCTTTTCCTAATTCTTTAGCAGTTTCTTTTAATTTTCTTAATTCTTGTTCTGGTAAATTTCCTGCATCATATAACAATCTACCTACAGTAGTACTTTTACCATGGTCTACGTGACCTACAAATACAATATTCATGTGTGGTTTTTCTCTTGCCATTTTCTTTTAATTCTCCTTTTATTTGTTATTAAATTTTAAAAATTAAGCATTTATAAAGTTTTCTATATTAAGCCTACTCTTCAGAAACATCAGCTATACCTTTTCTTTTCTTAATTTCACCAACAACTTTTTCACTCAAACTTGTTGGTAATTTTTCAAACATCTGATCAACTACAAAGAAACTTCCTCTTCCACTAGTTGCACTTCTTAAATCTGAAGTCAAACCAAACATTTCAGCAACAGGTAATTTAGCTTTAACAGTTAAATGTTCTCCTTCTTGTTGCATATCTAACAATTGTCCTCTCTTATTCTGTACTAATTTACTAACTTCTCCCATAAATTCAACAGGAGCTTCTATTTGCAACAATTGTAAAGGTTCAAATATAACAGCCTTACCATCAACCATAGCTTCTCTTATACTATTTCTAATTGCTGGCAATACTTGAGCAGGACCTCTATGAATTGCATCCTCATGTAATTTACAATCCATCAATCTTACTTTTACCTTTACCGAAGGTTCTTTAGCTAATGGTCCACCATCCATAACTTGCTCAAAACCATCCATAACCATCTCGATAATTTCACCAATATGCACAATTCCTCTTGTATTATCAATTAAAACATTTCCTTTGAAAATATGCCTATACTTTCTTGCTTCTTTAGCATCTACACCTAATTCTTTTAATTTCTCAACTGTCTCTTTATCTTTTTTCTTAATTCTTCCTTCTCTTAATTCTCCAGCTTTTATAGTATCATAAATATTATCATCTAAAGGTTCAACTTTAATAAAGAATTTATTGTGTTTATTAGGACTTTTTCCTTCAAATTCTCTACTCTCTTTATTAATTGTTTCTCTATAAACAACAATGGGTTCAGAAGTATTAACATCTACTCCTTTCTCAGTTCTAATTCTATTTGCAATAACTTCTAAATGTAACTCTCCCATTCCTGAAATTAAATTTTCACCTGTTTCTTCATTAATTTCAACAACAACAGTAGGATCTTCCTTAGCTACTTGTTTCAAAACTTCAACTAATCTTGTTAAGTCAGCAGTTTTCTTTACATCTATACTTTCAGTAACAACAGGTTCAAAAATATGTTTAATAGCTTCAAAAGGTTCTATTTCAGTCTCACTTACTGTCTCTCCAGCAAATACTCCTTTCAATCCAACTAAACCAACAATATTTCCAGAAGGAACTTCTTCAACTTGACTTTTCTGTCCACCCCTGTAAATCAAAACTTGTTGTAATCTAATTTTTTTCTTAGCTAAATTCATATACAATTCCTGTCCCTGTTTAACAGTTCCAGAAAATAATCTTCCTGCAGCTATTTCCCCTGCATGTTTATCAACTACAATTTTTGTACAAACAAAAGCAACATTTCCTTCTTCATTACACTCAATTAAATCCTTACCTTCTTGACTTTCAAAATCTCCATGCCAAATATGTTTAATTCTATATTTTTGAGCTTCAATTGGACTTGGTAAATGTTTAATTGCTTGATTCAAAACAATTTTGTGTAAAGGAGCTTTCTTAGCTAATTCTTCGTAATTATCATTTTCATAAGCATCAATAACATCCTTAAAAGTAATTCCAGACTCTTCCATATATGGTATATTTAATGCCCATTTATGATATCCAGAACCAAAACCAACACTCCCATCTTGAACACTAACTTGCCATTTTTCTTTAAATTCTTCAGGAGCAACTTGTTTAATAAACCTATTAACATTAGTTATTAATTTAATAAATCTTTCTTGCATTTCGTCTGGTTTTAACTTTAATTCTTTAATCAATCTATCAACTTTATTAATAAATAAAACTGGTTTAACTCTTTCTCTTAATGATTGTTTCAATACTGTTTCTGTTTGTGGCATCATTCCTTCAACTGCATCTACTAATACTACACTACCATCAACAGCTCTCATTGCTCTTGTAACATCTCCACCAAAATCAACGTGCCCAGGTGTATCAATTAAATTAATTAAGTATTCTTCATCTTCAAATTCATGAACCATATTAACATTCGCAGAATCAATTGTAATTCCTCTTTCTTGCTCATCCTCAGCAAAATCCATTACTAATTGCTTACCTGCTAATTCTTCCGAAATCATTCCAGCACCAGCTAACAAAGAATCAGACAAGGTAGTCTTCCCATGAACTTGAAGAGTAAGATTTAACTTGTCTCTTTATCAATATGGGCTGCGATTGCTAAATTTCTGATTTTATCTCTATCTTTCATCAATCTCTTAACTTTAGTAGTCATATCTTCTGCCATAACTTAAAAAGAAAAAAATGTATTTATAAAGATTTCTATTTCAAAAATTTTAATATGCAAAACATTAATATATTACATAAACACCATAATAAAATAAGATGAAGAAAATAAAAAAATGGGATTATCAAGGACACATAACTAAAGATGGAAAGAAAAAAACAAATCATTCTAGAATAGGAGAAAAAAAATATAATTATGATAAGATTCCTGCTAATTTTGTAATTCATCATATTGATGAAGACAAGAATAATAATCAATATTATAATCTGATTCTACTTCATAGAAAAGATCATAAAAGAATTCATAAGAGAGGAAGTTTGATTATCAAATCTGTACAACCAAGTAAAGAAAAATCAGAAGAAGAAATATCTGAATAAACTTCCCAAAGTTCACTTCAAAACCTCTCCAGTCTTCATATACCAAACATACAAATCTAATTCACCCATACTCATTCCCAATTTTTCACTTATTTTTTTAAACTTCTCTTCAATCTCTAAATATCTCTTCTTATTCAACTTACTATCTTCAATAATTCCTTCTTCCTTCATAACATTCAAAACATGCCTATCTAAAATTGCATAATCAAAAAAACCAATATTTCTTAAAAAATGACTACTTTCTTTCATTCCTAAACCTTTTACATTCTTAACTAACCATTCTCTTTTATCTTCCCCCAAAAACTTTTTTATATCTTTAAACTTTCTCGCTTCTATAATATATCTAGCTTTTCTATTATGAAACCTATGTTTATTCTTCTTAATTACCTCTTTTAATTCTTCCTCAGTTAAATTTAAAAAATTTCCAACTTCTTTCTCAATTTTTAAAGCAGTTTTAGCTTTTGAATTAGCAGTTAAAATACAAAAACACAATTCACCAAACCAATCTTTATTATTTTCAAATTCTTTTAATCTTTTTCTTACCTTACTTCCAATTTCTTTCTCTAATTTCTTTACTTTTTCAATCATTCAAAAAACAAAAACCTATTATATATATTAATTATTCTAATTTTATGCTACAACAACTAATCCAAGAACTAGAATCTCAAAAAAACCCAGAACATGCTAAAAACTTACAAAGATTCTTCAAAACAAAAAAAGGAGAATATGGAGAAGGGGATATCTTCCTAGGAATAAAAGTTCCAATTCAAAGAAAAATAGCAAACAAATACAATCTTAATCTAACTGATTTACAAACTTTACTAGATTCAAAAATACATGAACATAGATTAGTAGCTTTAATAATTCTAACTAAAAAATATCAAAAAACAAAATCTAAAGAAATAATAGACTTTTACTTAAAAAATACAAAAAACATCAACAATTGGGATTTAGTAGATCTATCAGCACACAAAATTTTAGGAGAATATTTACTAGATAAAGAAAAAACAATACTTTACACATTAGCAAAATCAAAAAACTTATGGGAAAATAGAATTTCTATAATCTCAACTTTCGCTTTTATTAACAACAATCAATTTGAAGATTCATTAAAACTAGCTAAAATGTTAATTAATCACAAACACGATCTAATACACAAAGCAGTTGGTTGGATGTTAAGAGAAATAGGAAAAAAAGATCAACAAATTTTAGAAGATTTTTTAAAAAAATACTACAAAAAAATGCCAAGAACAATGCTTAGATATTCTATAGAAAGATTTGAAGAAAAAAAAAGACAAATTTATCTAAATAAATAACTAAGCAACTACCTGCATTATTGGAGATTTTATATCACTCATTGTAATTGTAGCAGATTTCTCTTCATTCAAAGCATTTATCCCTAGAAATACTAACAAAGAATTATTATTTACCACAACTTTAAAACTTACATTCTCAATATTTTCTAAAGATTTTTTAAGAATACCATATTCACTTAACAATTCAGATGCCTTTAATATTTCCATACCAACTATCTCTCCTTCCTTATCAAACTCTAAATGAAACTCTCCAACCACAATATTTGTATAAACATTAGAATTTTCTCTATAAACATAAAGCAAATCATTCAATTTATCATAATTAAACTTTAAATCTTTGATTATATACTCTTTCCTACTTCTTGTAATATTTAATTGCTTCATTTTGTATTTTACTCTTAATTTTAAATATTGTTATCAAATATAAAGATTTTGGTTTTATACTTACTGGAATCTTAAAAATTCTCTTTTTCCCTAATTTAAAATATAAATCATGAACATATTTATAACTTGGATTCTTTGATTCTGAAACACCAACAAGAACTAATTTATTTGGTTTTAATATATTCCTTATAACTTCTTTTTTATCAATTTTCTGTCTATCTAATTTTAAACTAAAATGAGGTTCATTATATTCTATGTTCTCTTTTTTATATTTACTTAAAATTTTCTTTATTTTTTCTTTATTCTCAGTTTTTACTCTAATTTCCATATAATTAAAATTAATGTTCCAATATTATTAAAACTTCCTATCTACTTCTCACAACACCAACTCTTTTACAATATTCTCTAATTTTACATTTACTACAAAAAGGACTCACAGGTTTACAAATATTTTTACCGTAAGCAACAAATAATTTATTAATTTTATTCCAATACTTTTTATCTATTTTCTTCATTAATTCAATCTCAGTTTCATATTCATTTTCACTTTTAACCCAACCCAACCTATTACTTATTCTATGAACATGCACATCTACACATATTCTATCTTCCTTAAAACCAACAATCAAAACCAAATTAGCTGTTTTCCTTCCAACACCATCTAATTTCATTAATCTTTCAAAATCTTCAGGAACTTTTTCTAACTCCTCTAACTTCTTCAAATACCTACTTTTATTTTTATAAAAACCAACACCATAAATCAATTTCTCTATTTCCTTAACACTCAAATCCCTAAAATCTCTAAAATCTTTAACTTTCTTAAACAATTTATCACAAACTTCAAAAGTAACTTCATCTTTAGTTCTAGCACTCAACATAGCACTAACTAACACCTTAAATTTATCATTCATACCATCAACAACAGGAATCTTAAATTTCTTAACTTCTTTTTCTAAAATCTCAAAAACTTCTCTCATTTTATACATATTACATCAAAAACCTTAAATAGTTTTATAATAAATCCTATACATGAAAAAAATATACTGGATAATAATAATTTTAATACTAATCACAGGAATTTTCTTCACTATTAAATCTACACTAACACCAGGAAAATATGACAACTTCGCAAAATGCTTAACAGATAACAAAGCAAAATTATACGGAGCATATTGGTGTTCTCATTGTATAGATCAAAAAAATACTTTCGGAAAAAGTTTCAAATATATAACTTATATTGAATGTTCACTACCTAACAACGCAGGACAAAACGCAAGATGTAAAGAAGAAAATATTCAATCATATCCTACATGGGAATTTAAAGATAAATCAAGAATAACAGGAGAGTTATCTTTTGAAGAATTATCAAAAAAAACAAATTGTAAACTTTAAACAATACACTTCTTAGGAGGATTTCTTAACAAACCAACTAACAACTTCACACAATTCTCTATATCCTTCAAATTAGCAATCCCAAAACCAGTATGTAAATTTCTAACAGCAACACCAACAACGGCAGTAGGAATCCCACCTTTTGCCATAGAAATACTTAATGCATCTGTAGTTCCAGTTTCACTTATGTCTAATTGAAAAGGAATTTTCTTCTTCTTAGCTATCTCTTTTAACCAACTATCAATGCAAACATTAGATATCATCTTCGAATCCTTAACAGTAATACAAGGACCATTACCTAATTGTTTTGTAGTCTCATGATAATGTCTTTCAGAATCATCAGCACTTGTAACATCAACAGCTAAAGCCCAATCAGGTTCAATTTCATAAATAGAAGTTTTAGAACCATACAATCCAATTTCTTCTTGAACTGTAAAAACAAAATCTATACTTGCTTTACTATTTTTCAATCTTCTAGCTAATTCCAACAATATATAACAACCAACCCTATCATCCAAAGCTTTTCCAGCTATAACATCCTTACATCCCAAATAACTCATATCATCTTCTAATTCTAAAAAAGTTCCAATCTCAACTTTTCTTTGTTTCAATTCTTTTTTCGTTAATCCAGTATCTAAAATTAAATTTTTCATCTCAGGAATTTTTTCAACTTCTTCTCCATCACTAATCAAAGAAGTACTAATAACACCATAAATCTTCCTTTTTTAGTATTAATACCAATTTTCTGTCCTATTAATGAAATAGGTTTAACACCACCAATACTAGAACACAATATCCCACCTTTATCATTAATACTTTTAATCATCAAACCAACTTCATCCATATGAGCAACCAACATCACCCTACTTCCCTTACCTTCTTTACTCGCAATTATATTCCCAAATTTATCTATTTTAACTTTTTTAACATATTTTTTAATTTCTCTAAGAATTAAACTCCTAACCTCATGTTCATTACCACTAACCCCTTTTGCTTCTATTAATCTTTCTAATAACATTTTTCACCTCACAAATTTCTCAATTCTATCCATTCCTTTTTTTATCAAACTCATTTTAGCAGCATATGAAATCCTAATATACCCTTCTCCATTACTTCCAAACTCAACACCTGGAACAACAGCAACTTTTTTCTTCAATAAATCTTTTGAAAATTTTAAACTTTTCCTATTAATCCTTGAAAAAGCATAAAATGTTCCATCTGGTTTCAAAGTTCTTAAACTCATATCATTTAATCTTCTAACAACATAATCTCTTCTTCTTCTATACTCCTTAACCATATCATCTATATATTTCTTTCCTAATTTCAAAGCTCTAATACCTAATAACTGAGAAATATGGGGGGCACATATTGTTACATAATGACTTGATTTATCAATAGCCTTTATTACTTTCTCACTACCAACACAATAACCTAACCTAAAACCACACATTGCATAAGTCTTAGAAAATGTATAAAAACTTATAACATTATCAACACCATTTAATGAACCAATAGAAACATGTTTCTTATCATAAATTATTTTTTCATAAGCTTCATCAGAAAAAATATACAAACCTTTATCATTAACAATATCAGCTATTTCTTCTAAAACTTTCTTAGATAAAACAGTTCCAGTTGGATTAGAAGGAGTATTCAATATAATAGCTTTAGTTTTCCTATTAATTAACTTCTTAATATTATCTGGATTTACTTCAAAACCGTCCTCTTCTTCTAAATTAAAAAAAACAGGAACACCACTTACTAATTCAATAGCAGGAATATAACCTAAATAACTTGGATTAGGAATAATAACTTCGTCTTTAGGATCAACAACACTCAATAAAGAAGCAAATATTCCTTCTTGACTACCACAAGTAACCATAATATTATCTTCATTTACATTTATCTTATTTTCTTTCTTTAATTTCTTAACTAATGCTTCTTTCAATTCTTTTTTCCCAGATGAAGGAGTATAATGTGTTGCTTTTCTAATTAAACTATTAATATTTTTTAAAATTGGTTTTGGAGTAATAAAATCTGGTTCTCCTATACTCAAAGAAATAGTTTTCTTATCTTCAGAAGCAATCTTAGTTAATTCTCCAAGTACACTATATGGTAAATTCAACTCTCTTTTGGATATTTTCATAATAACCTCTTTTTAACTGTTTAAAGAAATAATAATATAAAAGTTTATTGATTTAACTGGTTAACTACTTAATTTTTTTAAAAATCAAAATTCTGACGAAACCTTTAAAAAGTAATATTTTATAAGTATTTTTAACTAAAAAGGTGATAGGAGAACAATAAAATGTTAAAAGGACAAGAAGATTTAGAAGAAGTATATAGAGTAGCAGCACTTACAATGCAATCATTATTGCATGTTATGTTTGGAGATGAAAGAAAAGACGTACATGTTGTAGGTAATGAACATAGTTATTCATTAACAATAGGAGGAAGTTCTCAAACCACAACGCCAGAAAGAATTAGAGAATTTTCTGAAGACAGAACAACATTTATTAAGAGAAGATTAGCTATGGGTAATTGTAAGGGATTTATTCCAGCTACACCAGAAGCATTAGAAGAAATAACACAAAAAGGAATGAAAGTAGTTGAAAAAGGTTTTAGAATGGAGGGTATACCATATGCTAAGCCTGGAGAACAATTAAACATTTATGGTTAAAAAATTTTTTCTTTTTATTAAATTTTAAACATTTTATACATAGTTTATGAGTAATATATATTATTTTATAAAATTAGTTCTTTAAACCTTACAAACTTTACATTTCTTCCTAACTCTATCTTCTGCTAACTTCAAAGCAGCATATCTTGGAGTTATTCTTTTTTTCTTACTCATTTCCAAAACTTTTTTAGTATTTTTCTTAATTTTTTTCTCAACCATTTCAAACATTTTTTTATTACTTCCATTAATAAACTCAACATAACTACTAATAACACCGCCAGCATTAGCAACAAAATCAGGAACAACTAAAACTTTCTTCTTATGCAACATTTCTTCAACCTTATAACTCATAGGAATATTACTTCCTTCAACTATCAACTTAGCTTTTACTTTGTCAACATCACCTATTTTAACTAAATCAGGAATCGCAGCTGTTATCAATATATCAACATTAGCTCTTACAATGCTCTCACAACTATTAACTTTTCCAGGCTTATAATTTATAACACTACCACTTCTTTTCTTTACCTTACTTAATTTTTTAACATTTATTCCTTTTTCATTATACAAACAACCTTTACTATCAGAAACATATTTCAATGTACAACCTTTCTCACTTAAATATTTTGCAGCAAAACTTCCCACATTTCCAAAACCTTCAACAGCAAAACTCATTTTTTTAATATTTTTCTTCATAAAATTAACAGCAACTAAACAAGAATGTGCAACTCCAAAACCCGTACTTCCCAATTCATGTGGAATTCCACCTAATTTTTTAGGTTTTCCAGTACAAGATTTTTTACTACCATTTTTCTTCATAAACCATTCCATTTCTTCTTCAGCAGTATTCATATCAGGAGCAGCAACATATTGATCAGGACATACAATCTTCAAAGCATCAGAAAAAGCTTCTATTATCTCTTTCTTCTTTTTCTTATCTATTTTCTTACTATCAGCAATTATCCCAGACTTAGCACCACCAAAAGGCAATTCAGCTAAAGCACATTTCCAAGTCATTGTTCTAGCCAATCTAAAGACTTCTTCTTTATCAACAGTAGGAGTCATTCTAATCCCCCCTTTTCCAGGACCAAAACTTCGATTATCAATCACCAAGATACCTCTCATTCCAACTTTAGCATTATAAATCTCAATTACTTTTTCAGGACCAAATTCATCATATTCCATTTTACACCTCACATTTTAATTTTTTACCTTTTAATTGAATCAACTTAGCATACTTGCCACTTTTTTTAATTCTTATTATATCTCCTGTTTTTAACTTAATTATTTCTTTACTACAATCAACAGTTAATGTTCCAGGACCTCTTAAAACTTTTACATTAACAACACTCTTATCATTCAAAATTCTATTTTTTATTTTTTTAACTGGATTATTAAAAGCTAAACCTAAACCTTTTTCAAATTTTTTCCTAACAACAGATCCAAAATAACCAGTAGAACCATAAGGAGTACTAATTAACACTCCATCTCCAATCATATTAACTTCTTCTCTACCAAATTTAACATTTAACCTTATAGCACAAGGAACCTTATAGTGAATATTAACCTCATTTAAACCAACTAACTTTTTATTTCCAATTCTTGCTTCAACCTTACTACTTTTAACAATTTTATATCTTTTTTTCTTTAACAATTCTAAAATCTCTGAATAATCATGTTCACAATTCTTACAAGAACTTGAATGTCTAACTAATAATTTAGGAATTCCAGGATATTTTAATTCAGAATATAAAAATGTTCCATCACCACCATAAGCAATAATAACATCATTACCTTTCTTAAAATACTTTCTAACTTGTTTCTCAAATTTCCCTTTATTCCTTCCAACAATATTAACTTTCATTTTAAATATTCATATAAATTAAATGCAGCTATAACACCTTCACTAGCACCAGTAATTGCTTGTTTAAATTCTTTATCAGCCACATCACCAGCAGCACATACTCCTTCTACATTAGTTCTTGAATCACAATCTATGATTATCTCTCCTTTCTTATTCAACTTAACACCTAACTTCTTAGCTAATTCACTTTCTGGAATCTGACCTATTTCTATAAATATAGCATCCAATTTTAACTCTTTACTTCCCTTAAAATTCTTATCTAGAACAACTTTTTCAACAAACTTACTACCTTTAGCTTCAACAATATTAGTATTATTAATTACTTCTATTTTCTTACTCTTATTCACTCTCTCTAAATTTATTGGTTCAGCCCTTATTTTTTCTTTTCTATAAATAATATAAACTTTTTTTGTATATTCTGATAACAACAAAGCTTCTTTTGCAGCAGAATCTGAACCTCCAATAACACAAACAGTTTTATTTTTAAACAAAGGTCCATCACATAAAGCACAATAACTTACTCCTTTACCTTCAAATTCTTCAACACCTTTAACATCTAACTTCCTTCTTTTACTTCCAGTTGCAAATATTAATGTTTTACCTTTATAACTTTTCTTACCTTTAACACTAAAACAATTTTTTATTTTCTTAACATCTTTAACTTCATCTTCAACCATATCTATATCATAATCTTCAACATGTTCTTTAAATTTCTTCATTAAATCTAAACCAGAAATACTTTTATAACCAGGATAATTTTCAACAATATTAGTATCTTGCAATAAACCACCAAATCTTGTTCCAATTACTAATGTCTTTAAACCAAATCTAGCAGAATATATAGCAGCAGAATAACCAGTAACTCCACTACCTAATATTATAACATCATAAATATTTACCACCTCTTGATATAACTATTTTCTTATTACTTTTAAAGATTTCTAATTTAACTGTTAAAAATTTAAAAGAAAAAAAATTAATTAGTTTTAATTGTTCTAAAAAAGTTAAGGTTGAACTACTAATTCTCTTAATCTATGTTTGTTCGCAATCCCCAATACTTTTTCAATCCTATCATTTTCTCCGATTACCAAACTAAGCATCTTTTCCTTTCATTTCTTCCATTTGTTCTGGTGTCATTTCTTCCATTTTTTACCTCCATAATTTTTATGACTCTAAAGCCACCTTAATTTTCTTTTCATCAAAACCAACAATAATCTCTCCATCTATGTCTATAACAGGAACTCCCATTTGTCCAGATTTATCCATCATATCTTTAGCTCCCTTCTCATCTGTACTTACATCCACTTCCTTAAATTCTACTTTATTTTTTTTCAAAAATTCTTTAGCTTTATTACACCAAGGACAAGTAGGTGTACTATAAACTAATATTTTTTTCTTCATTTTCAATCCTCCTTTTCTTCTTTTTCTCCACATCCACAAGTATCACACATTTTTAACCTCCTTTAAACGGATTTCCAAATACATTAAATGCTAACAAAGCATGTAATAAAACTGAAATAATAAATATCCACCAATAATAACAATGGTATTTGTAAAATTTACTTGCACCTATCTTTAATCTAAAACCTAAACATCTACACGAAAACAAAACCAATAACAAACCAAAAATATTAACAAAACCTAAAACATAAACAATCTTACTTCCCAATAAAGGATCAACCATTTACAATCAACACCCCTTCCATTCCACCATGACCAGAACCACAAAACACACTACACCTAAATTTAAATTCTCCTACTTTATCAGCTACAAATTCAATAACTTCTTGTTTATCAACTTCCAAATCTCTATTAATCCCAAATTCTGACAATGAAAAACCATGTTTCACATCAACGCTAGTTATTTTTAATCTTACTCTATCACCTTTATTAACAGTTATTCTTCCTGGAACAAAATCAAATTGTTTAGCTGTCATTACAAATTCTTTAACTTCTTGAGTATCTTTTACATCAGGAACATCAGAATTCTGATTAGGTTCATTAGAACCTTCATTTATATCTCCACAACCAGCTACAAAAAACAACAACACTAAAATTAATAATATTTTTTTCATTTCACCCTCTTTCTAAACAGTTAAACAATTATCATTTATAAAATTATAGTTTCTCAAAAGTAAATCTTATATATATCTTAAACAATATATATTTTAGAGGTGTATTATGACTAAATTTAGATGTACTGTCTGTAACTGGGTTTATGATGAATCAAAACAAAAAAAGAAATTTTCTTCATTACCTGATTCTTATATTTGTCCAGTATGTGGGGCACCAAAATCAGCATTTGTTCCACTATCAAAAATTACTCAAAAAACCTCAACAAACGTAGCAGATAAAATAGTAAAACAACTAGAAGCTTTCAATGTAAAACATATTTATGGAATTCCAGGAGAATCTAATCTTCCTATAATAGATGCAATCAGAAGAAGTAAAATCAAATTTATCTTAACAAGACATGAAGAAACAGCAGCTTTTATGGCTTCAGCTCATGGAAAAATAACAGATTCATTAGGAGTTTGTATTTCTATAGCAGGCCCAGGTTCAACTAATTTAATAACAGGATTAGTAGATGCAGCAACAGATAGATCTCCAGTTCTAGCCCTAGCAGGACAAATACCAGAAATTTACTTAGGAAGTGAAGCATTTCAAGAAATTGATCAAATAGAACTATTTCAATCATTTACAGAATTTGCAGAAACTATTTCAAAACCAAATCAAGCATTAAAATTAACAAAAACAGCAATTAAAAATGCTTATAAAAAACCAGGAGTTTCAGTCCTAAGTACTCCAACAGATATTCTTACAGAAAATCTTCCAGAAAAAATATTCAAACCAGAAATATTTCAAAATCCTACATTTTCAAACAAAAATATCAAAAAAGCAGCACAATTAATCAATAATTCCAATAAAATTACAATTTTAGCAGGATGGGGAGCAAGACACTCTTCTAAATTATTATTACAATTATCTCAAAAATTAAAAGCACCAATAGCAACAACTTCAAGAGCAAAAGGAGTTATCAATGAAACATACAAATATTCTTTAGGAGTTTTAGGATCAATTGGATCAATATATGCAGCTAAATCTATTGCAGATTCTGATTTAATTATTATAATTGGTTCTGGTTTTAGACAAGCTAATCTAGTACCTCCAAATATGAAAATAATTCAGATAGATAATGATTCATTAAAAATAGGAAAAACATTTAATGTTGACGCAGGATTACTAGGGGATTCTGATTTAATATTACAAAAATTAGTACCTTTAATATCTAACAAACAAGAAAATAAAAAATTCATTGAAAATATTAACAAATACAAACAAGAACATCTAAATGAAATTGAAAAAGAATCAAAAGATTTCTCAACACCAATAAATCCAGGATTTGTTATTCAAGCATTAAAAAATAATATTAACAAAAATGCTATTATCTGTGTAGATGTAGGAGATCATACTTTTTGGTTTTACAAAAAATTTATTTGTGAAGGACAAAAAACATTCATGTCAGCTAATATGGCAAGCATGGCATTCTCCCTTCCCGCTTCTCTATCAGCACAATTAGATTTTCCAAATAAACAAGTAATATGTATAACTGGAGATGGTGGCTTTGGAATGTTAATGGCAGATTTTACAACAGCAGTTAGAGAAAAATTACCAATAAAAGTTATTCTATTCAATGATGAAAAATTAAAAAACATAAAAAAAGAACAAATAAGAGATGGTTATCCAGAATTTGGAGTTTCATTTCCAAATCCAAACTTTGCTGAATTTGCAAAATCTTGTGGTGGAGATGGTTACAGAGTTATCAATCCTAAAAACTTAAATAATATCTTAAAAAAAGCATTCCAATCAAAAAAACCAACAATAGTAGAAATCATGATTGACCCAAACAAAATGATTAGAGGAGTAAAAAAAGTATGACTATAGAACAAATTCAATTCTACACATCAATCATTGCAGGTTTATTTATCTTATTACATATTCCTTCTTGTAATATCCATTGGGCAACAAGATTAAAACCATTTTCAACTTTTCTAAAACAACATCATAGATTAACCTTAGATCTAGCAACTATCTTTGCCATTACTCATTTATTTTTAGCAATAATAATATTACTTAAATAAATTAATTCTTCCACAAACCATGAACATTACACAATGCTCTTGCACTTATACCTTCTGTACTGCTCAAACAAAACTCAGCTTCTGGTTTTTCTCCTGGATAAGGTCTTGAACTAGCAATTATCTTCCCATCTCCTAAGATCTCTATCAATTCAATCCAATGTTCATCTTCCATAGGATGTTCTACACTTCCAACTTTAACTTTTACTTTCTCACCATCAATCTCTAAAATTGGTTTATGTTTTTCAGTTCCTTCTTCTTCTGTTTTCTCTTCAAATAACTTCATATTCTCATTACAACAGACAATTTCAGGACTTTTAGCTTCTAAAACTTCAACTACATTACCACAAACATTACATTTATAAATTCCATTTATTCTTGCCATTTGAAACTCCTTTTCTCTTCTTTTTTCTCACATTTGCATTTATCACCTTCACACTTACAAACTTCACATATTTTCTTATCTCCAAAATCAAAACATTCTTTTTTTTCTTTCATTTTCTCTCCTTTTTTGGTTAAGCTTTTTTTCTAAAAAAGATTATCCACAAATTTCACATCCTTCTTCAAAGCACATACACTCAGGTTCAAAATACTTTCTTTCATGATCACAAGAAGGACATCTTTCAACTGCTTCCTTACCTTCAGTAATATATCCACATTTACTACATTTCCATCTTATTTTTTTACTTCTCTTATATACACTACCTTTCTCAACCATTTCTAATAATTTTTTATATCTTTTCTCATGCTCTTTCTCAACTTCAGCTATTTCTTTAAACAATTTCTCTGCATCTTCATTACCTTCTTCTTTAGCATCTTTCTCCATTCCAGGATACATTTCAGAATTCTCATAATGCTCTCCTGCAATAGCAGCTTTCAAATTATCTTTTGTATCTCCTATACCTTTCATTAATTTAAACTCTTCTTTAGCATGTTGCATCTCATTTAAAGCAGTTTCTTCAAATATCTTAGCTATATACAAATAACCCTCTGCTTTAGCTACCTTAGCAAAATAATCATATTTATTTCTTGCTTGACTTTCACCAGCAAACGCTGTTTTTAAATTTTCTTCTGTTTTACTCATTTTTACCCCCTTTAAGAATTATTAACTAAAAAACACAACTCATTTATATATTTAACTGGTTCGTTACACTCACTGAAAATTAGCTAACAAAAATAACATTATAAAAGAAACCAAACTTGTTAAAAATAGATATTTAGGTTTTTTAATTACAAAAGGTATTAAATTTAACACAATAACACTAATTCCAATTATCAAATTTATTGTTTCTACCATTTTACAAACCACCTTTTAATAATATTTTTATTCCTTCAATCAATAAACCAATACTAGCTAAAACAACACCTAAGTTAACTCTCCCAGTTATGATAACAATACCTGCTACAATAACTATAATACCTGCAATCAAATCAATTGGATTAATCATTCCCTTTTTCATATATTTATTATATTTTCCTAGTATTTATTATTTTCTATAAAAAGTTCTTTTTTGGTTAAGCTTTTTTCCTAAAACTTTAACAGTTAAACCAAAACCTTTATTTAATACAATTTCCTTTAAAACATAAAAGAGGTGTAAATTGATAGATAGAATAAAGAACAACATACTAAGAATTATAAAACAATCTTCTATAGCTATTAAACAACATAATATTAAAAAACTAAAAGATTTATCTAATCAAACAATTCACGACTCTACTACATTTCAAGATCAAGAAGCAATAGAAATGGCTGTTTTAATCTATTCTCTATCTAAAATATATGAAAGAACCAAATACCAAGAATACAAAGACTATGACAAATTCAACAACCAAGTTCAATTTAACCTAAAACAAGCCTACAAAAATCTAAAAAACAACAAATTCAAAAATTACCACAAAAACATCCATAACATATTCTTTATTTCACAAAAACTAGACTCTAACCTAAAAAAATACATAAAAGAAATAATAGACAAAGGAAAAATTTCAAAAGCTTCTAGATTATATGAACATGGTTTATCAGCAGGAACTACATCTAAATTATTACATATCTCACAATGGGATTTACAAGATTACACAGGTAGAACAGGAATATCAGATGTTCCTTTATCAAAAACAAAAGATATCCAAAAAAGATTAGAATTAACAAGGAGTTTATTCAAATGAACCTAATTTTTGATTCAAGTAGTATTATTAGTATAGCAACAAACAACTTATTAAATATATTAAGAGAATTAAAAAAACAATTCAAGGGAGATTTTATCATACCTTCTTCTGTAAAAAAAGAACTTATAGATAATCCAATAAAAGGAAAAAAATACAAATTAGAAGCTCTAATAATTCAAGATTTACTAGAAGATAAAGTATTAACAATAAAAAAAGAAAAAATAAATTATTTAATGAATTTAGCTAATTCTATTTACATTAACAAAAGAAAAAAAATTAGAATAGTTCATGAAGGAGAAATAGAAGCAATTTCAATGCAAAACAACAACATAAGTGTAATTGATGAAAGAACAACAAGAATGCTTATAGAAAATCCAATGAAATTAAAAGAATTATTAGAGAAAAAATTACATTCTAAAATCCATATAGATGTTAAAAACCTAAATGAATTTAAAAAACTAACAGAAAACACAAAAATAATAAGAAGTACAGAACTAATGACTATTGCATTTGAAAAAGGTTTATTCAAAGAGTTTATTCCTAAAGGTAAGAAAAAAGATTTCTTAGATGGATTATTATGGGGTTTAAGATTAAGAGGTTGTGCTATATCTTCAGATGAAATAAATCAAATTTTAAGATTAAAAGGGTTTTAATTTCTCTTCAAAAACATTAATTTTATAAACTATTTAATCAATAATTTTAACTATAGGGGGCGTAGTTTAATGGCAAAATTTCCGACTCCAGTTCATTAGAAGAAATCGGACGCTGTGGGTTCGAATCCTGCCGTCCCCATTTTTTATTTTAAACAGTTAAATATATTTTACAAAAACTTTTTTCTAGAAATCACATTTCAAATACAAAGAAATAGCTTCTTTTGTTCTACTAATCAGTTCATCAAAACCTTTAGCTTGTGTATAACATCCAGGTAATTCAATAACCTCACTAATCAAATACCCATCTTCTCCTTCCTCAATTATAATATTAAATTCTTTCATAGTATATTACATATTTATACAATTTATAAACTTTTTTTTAACAGTTAAATTAAGATTTTCTTTTATCCTTTTTTTTGGGCTTTTTATACCCTTCTGGAATTCTTACATTTAACCCATGCCATTTATTATGTAAAATAGCTAATTTATATGATAAAGAACCCCAATCTTGATGTCTTAAAGTAGACCCAACATCCGGTTCAAAAGGAGTCTGATCAAGATCATAAGAACCACTTCCAACTTCTCTTCTTCCATAAACTCTTCCTTTTCTTACATCTTCTTTAGAAGCTCTAACAAGTAATTCTAATCTTCTTTCTTCACTTACAACCATAATATCCTAAAAACAAAACTTCTTAATAAATTTTTCCCAAAAAACTTCTACCTATTCCTACTAATAACAATCCTATCCTTACTTTCAGGAAAAATACTAAACTCTTCACCTTTATTCAATCCTAAAAACTCAACTAATTTCTTATTAAATCTAACAGCTAAAGAATTACCAACCCTACTAACCTTAGTTTTACTTTTCAAATCCCATAAACCTTTTTTCCTAGCAACTTTTTCAATCAACATACTAGTTTCCTTAGTATAAAATCTTTCATTACACTTAACACAAACTTCAACAGGAAAAATTCCTAGAACTTCTCCAACTAATTCATACTTCACCCTTTTCCTTACAACATTCCCTTTACAAAACATACACATCATTTTCTAACCAACCTCTTAATTATATGGACTTTACCTTGCACATTAAAATTGATTTTCAAATCACTAAAAGCACTAACAACATCATCTTTTTCTTTACTCTTAACACCTTTCTCAATACTTTCTTCTATCTCTAAAAAAGATATACCATTAATAATCCTGCTTATTTCAGCTTGTTTCCCTAATTTTATTAACATATTATTCCTCGTTATAACAAGTTATCACAAATATTTATATAAAACAAACCAAAAATAACCTTTATTAATGTTTCTACTGAAAAAGAGAAACATTTATAAATGACTTATTGTTAAAAACCACTAACAGATAATATATATTAAAAAACAACCATTGGGGGGAAACTAAATGAAAAATATAGCAAAAATCTTGAGTGTATTTCTAGCAATCTTAGTATTAACAAGTTTTGCTTCCGCTGCAGAATTAGATGTAGCATTTAATGCAGTTCATGTTAATGATGTTAGAGTCACATCAGGACCATATAGTAGAGCAGTAACAATTAATGTTGAAAGAGGAGACGATGTAGAAATCGAAACTTCATTCAGAGCTAAATCCGATACAGAAGATGTAAGAGTTAAAGCTTGGATAGAAGGATATGAATACGGTGACATTGAAGACAGAACTTCTTTATTTGATGTTGAAAAAGGAGTAACATACTCTAAAAAATTAACATTAGAAGTTCCAGATGATATTGACGCAAATGAAAAGTATAGAGTCAGATTAGAAATATCATCCCAAAACACAGACATCGATTTCACAGGTGGATCAATCACATTAAATGTTGTTGAAGAAAGACATAGCTTAAGTGTAAGAGATGTTATTGCAAACTCAGCTGTTAACGCAGGTAAAACTTTACCTTTAACTGTTTGGGTAGAAAATACAGGTGACAAAGACGAAAAAGGTGTTATTGTTGAAGCTAGTATTCCAGAATTAGGAATCTCAACAAGAAAAATGATCAGAGAAATAGTAACAGAAGAAAACGAAGACGATGAAGATGTATCTCTTGATTTTGTTGATTTAAACTTAAGAATACCAGAAGATGCTGATGCTGGTCAATACCTAGTAGAAGTTAATGTTGTTTACAACAAAGGACATAGTGTCTTAACAGAAACTTATCCAGTAGATATTACAGGTGTTAAATTTATTAAACCTACTGTTGGAAAAGCAATCATAAATGTTGACACAAATGTTCAATCAGTAGAACAAGGAGAAGGTGCAGCTTACAGAGTTTTAATTGTTAACTTAGGTAAAGAAGCAGTTACTTACTCATTAAATGTTGCTGGTGTACAATCATGGGGTAATTTCGTAGATCCTGGATTTGTTACAATACAACCTGGTTCAACTGGTGAATTAAACGCATTTGTTGTAGCTAATGAAAACGCAGCAACTGGCAGACACGCTTTCAATGTTAATGTAAAAGCAAACAGCGAAATTGCAGACACATTAAACTTAGAAGCAGATGTTGTTAGTAAAGGTTTAAGCTTAGGTTCAACTAGAAGAGTTTTAGAAGTTGGGTTCATTGTATTAGTAGTTGTTTTAATAATCTTAGGTTTAGTAATTTTATTCACTAAAGTAAGAGAAGAAGAAAGCTACGAAGAACCAAAAGAAGGCTCTGAAGAAGGACAAGCTTATTATTAATTTTTTTTCTTTTTTTCTTTTTTAAAACAGTTAAACATATTCTTTCTTTAATTACTTTCCAATTATCTATTTTTTACCACATAAAACTATATAAATTAAAATTATTTCTCTTCTACTATGAAAAAATTATCACTACTATTAATAATAATCTTATTATGTGTCTCAACTGTAACAGCAAATACTTTTGAAGTAAACACAAATACTAACACAGGTTCTACTTGCCCTTCAAATACATTCATACATACTTTTACAATTCAAAATACAGGTTCTACAAAACAAGAATTTACTTTTTCAGAATCTGGTTCTGCTTCCCCCTTTTCAACTATTGTTCCAGTAGGCTATATTTTACAACCTCAAGAATCTAAATTAATATATATCTACATAACACCACCAAAAGATACCTTACCTGGAATATACAATCTAGAACTATTAATAAACAACCAACAACAAACAAAAACATTAAATTTCCAAATCCAGGTAAACAATTGTTATCAAACTTCAATAACTTCACAACCTCCAACAACCATTTGTGTTAACGACGATATAAACTTAGACTTCTCAATAACAAATAACGGAAATTATGATCAAACATATTCATTACAAGTTTCTTCACCATTACAAACTTCAATTTCAGAAAATTCAATTTATATCCCTTCAAAACAATCAAAATCAATTTCCTTATTCACTCAACCATTAAGAAAAGGAGAATTTGAAATATCCTTACAAGCAACATCACAAGATACAACTTCATCAGCATCAACATTCATAATAGCAGAATCTTGCTTCGAATATAACCTATTACCAACTAAAAACTTCGTAGAATTATGTGATCACACAACACAAACAATCCCAATCACAATAGAGAACACAGGTAAAGAAAATGTTTTCAATTTAGACTTACAAGGTCCATCTTGGGCTAAACTAGACTCTACATCACTAAATATTCCTGGAAATTCACAAAAACAAACAAATTTAATCATATCACCAGATTTCAAAACACAAGGAGATTTTACTTTTACAATTACTTCAAATAACAAAGAAACAAAGAAACAACAAGAAGTCAATGTAAAAGTTAATAATTGTCACAAAGCAGAATTAAAAATTTCTAAAAATCAAGATAAAATTTGTAGATCATTAAGTAATAATTATAATGTAATCCTAAAAAACACAGGAGAATTCACAGAACAGTATCAATTATCCACAAACATAAATTGGGCAAACTTAGATCAAGATTTTGTAACTCTCAACAAACAAGAAGAAACATCTATTAACTTAAATATTCTACCTGGAAGAAACATACCATTAGGAGATCATAATATAGAGATTAAAGCAGAATCAACACAAAGTAATATACAAACAACAAATTCTATTTTATTAGAATTAATTTCAGAAGAAGATTGTTATAAACCTGATATAAAAGCACAAAAAACTTCAATTAATATAAACCCAGATACAACAGCAACAATCCCAATCACAATAGAAAACAAAGGTTCAGAAACAGCAACATATAATTTAGAAATCTCAGGAACTGCATCCTCATTCACCCAATTAAACCCATCAACAATCACATTACAACCTCAAAAATCAGAAGTTGTATACCTTTATATTTCCCCCCAAACAATAACAGATGGATCTTATGCTCTAACAACAACAGCTAGATTAAAAGACTCTGCAATCTTAAATTCAGAAGATATTAATATTAATGTAGGCAAAGAATTTAAAGTTCCTATAGTAGAAAAAGATAAATTAAAAATAGATGAAAAAATAGAATCTATTAAAAAATATTTCCTACCAATAATAATTATAATAGTTTTAATCTTATTAGTAATCCTAGGATTTAAATCAGGAATGTTTGATGATTTATTTGATAATAAAAAACCTAAACCAGCTAAAAAAGAAGAACCTAAAAAAGAAAAACCAGTTAAAAAAGAATTAAAACCACCTAAAAAAACTGAAAAACCTAAAGAAGAATATATAACTGATTATTGGAAAATTTTAAGGTATGTTATTGGTTTAATTATACTTGTTATAACTATTGGTGTTTTAGTAAAATACAGTTCATTCATCCTACCTTACAAATGGTACATCTTATTTGCTATCATTATATTAGGAATTATACTATTAGTTTTAAAATTGGGTTCGATAAAACCTTTAATAGAATTTTTTGAGGAAGAAGAGGATACAAAGGAAAAACCAACTAAAAAAGAGGAAAAGCCTATCAAAAAAGAAGAAAAACCAACTAAAAAAGAACTAAAACCAGAACCAAAAGAAAAATCTAACAATTTATATTACATATTAGGAATAGTAGCTCTAATCATAATAGTAATTCTTGCATGGAGATTTAATGTTTTCCTTACAATTTTTAATTACAAATGGTACATTTTAGGAGCAATCATTATCATTGCAATAATAATCTTAATTTCAAGATATTGGCGAGGTCTTACAAGTTTCTTTGAGGAAGAAGAGGATATCAAAAAAGAGGTGAAACCAAAAGAGGTTAAAGAAGAGGACAAAGAAAAGCCAATAAAAAAAGAAGAAACTAAAGAAGAACGAGAAGATTATTATTAAACAGTTAAATTTTCTTTATTTTTTGGTTAAACTTTTTTCTAAAAAACTCAAACTTTCATACTAACAACCTGACTAACAAATCTACCATCTTTCTTCATAGAAACACCATAAATTTGATCAGCATCAGATAATATAGCATCATTATGACTAATAACTATATACTGAGAATTTCCAGAATATTTCTTAATCAATCTACTTAATTTCTCAGAATTAACTCTATCTAAAGCAGCATCAACCTCATCTAACAAATAAAACACAGCAGGACTATAATCTTGTATAGCAAATATAAACGCTAAAGCAGCTAAACTCTTCTCACCACCACTCAAACTTCTAATATCAAAGTATTTGTTACCCACTAACTTAATTTTAATATCAACACCCTCTTCCAAAGGTTTCTCTTTATTCTCTAATTCTAACAAAGCTTCACCTTTTGTTGTTAACTGTAAAAATATATCCCTAAAACTACCATTAATCTCTTTGAATGTCTTCATAAACAAACCTGTTTTCTTACTTTCAATCTCATTCATTAAAACTAAAACATCTTCTTTTTCTTCTTTTAACTTAGTAACTTTATCTAAAATTTTATTAAATTCTTTCTCAATTTCTTCATAAATCTCCAAAGCTCTCAAATTAACATTACCTATCCTCTCCATTAACTTCTCAAATTCATTTATTTCTTTTCTTAATTCATCTAAATTAACATTTCTTCTTACTTTCTCATTCTCAAATTCCTTAAATTCTTCTTTCAAACCAGAAATTTCAGCAACTATCTTTGCTTTATCAATATTAATATTATTTACCTTACCTTCTATTTCCTTTACTTTTCCTTGTTCTTTAAACAATCCATTCTCATACTTACTTATTTCTTCAGATAATTTATTTCTTTTAACATTTAAACCTTTAAATTCAGCATAATGTTCCTTCTCTTTTCCTCTTTTCTTCTTCAAAAATGTCTCTTGTTCTTTTATCTTAATCATTAACTCTCCAATTTCTCTTTTAAACTCTTCAACTTCTTTTCTATTCTCTTTAAAAATTTCTTCTGTTTTTTCTTTCTCAGATTTGTGTATATCTACAATTTGGAAATCAGTATTCTTAATATCAACCTCTAAATTATTTTTCTGTTCTCTTAATACATTTATCCTTTCCTCATTCTCTTTCCTATTTTGTTCAATCAAATCTATACTATTTTTCAATCTCTCAATCTCAATTTCTGAATTATCTAAATCATTTAAAGTTTCTTTCTCTTTAAACCTAACATTACTTCTCCTATAACCTCCAACCATCGCTCCAGAAGTTTCTATTAAACTACCATCTAAAGTAACCATTCTAACTCTTCCAACACCAATTTTCCTTGCATTTTCCATAGTATCAACAATTAAAGTATTTGAAAAAACATAAGAAAAAATATTTTTATACTTCCTATCAAACCTAACTAAATCTATAGCCAATCCAACTACTCCATCTTTTTTCAAAATACTAGAACTAACCTTAACATTCCTACTATTAATCTTATTCAAAGGTAAAAATGTAGCAAATCCTAATTTTCTACTTTTCAACATCCTAATACAATCTGCTGCTATACTATCATCTTCAGCAACAACACTTCTAATCCTAGAACCAGCCGCTATTGATAAAGCTAAAGAATAATCTTTATTTACTTCCCCTAAATCTGAAACAACCCCATGGATTCCTTCTTTCTTACTAACTTCTTTTATAGCTTGACTCTCAAAAACATGATCCATTGCACTTCTTTTAACTCTTAAAGTAGCTACTTTCTCTGTAGTTGTAAATAATTTCTTCCTTGCCTTATCTAATTGAACAGCAAACATAGAATCTTCATTTAATCTTTTATCCAATTCATCACTTATTTCCTTAAACTTTCTTTTACTTCCTTTAACAAAACTTAATTTTTCTTTATCCTGTTGATCAATCTCTTCAACATTTAATCTTAATTGTTTCTCTCTTCCTCTTATTTTTTCAATTTCATTCTTACAAACATCTAATCTACTCTTATTTTCAATCAAATCTGTTTTTATGCTTTCTATATCTCTTGCAATCCCAACCTGTTCAGAATCTCCCTTTCTCTCAATCTCAAAATTTAACTTATTAATTATTTCTTTTTTCTCTAAGATCAATCCAGAAAATTCACTAACCTTATTACTTATTTTTTCTAAAATACTTTTTTGTTTACTTACTCTACTTTCTATTCCATCTCTTTTTTCTTCTCTTTTCCTAATCTTACTATGAATTAAAGTAGCTTTATTACTTTTTATCTTCCCTTCTAATTGCTTATATCTCACAGCCTGATCCTTATCTTTCTTCAATTCCTTCAAATAAGTACCTCTCTCAGTCAATATTATACTAGCATTATTCAACTTTTCTTGAACTTTATCTAATTCCAAAACTGCCTTATTCTTCTTATCTTCATAAACAGAAATCCCTGCTATTTCTTCAATTAACTCTCTTCTTTCTTTAGGTGGCATCATTGTAAATCTTGTAATATCTCCTTGTAATACTATATTATGTCCATCAGGATTTATAGAAGCACTTCCTAAAACATCTAAAATTTCCTGTCTCGTTCTAACCTCATTATTTAATTTGTAAATAGAATTTCCTTTTTGTCTAACAATTCTACTTATCTTTACTTTTTTCTCTTTAACAGGAAAAATCCCAGCTTCATTATTAAAATATAAACTTACTTCTGCTTGTTTCATAGCACTTCCTTTTTTTCCACCATTATAGATTAAATTAGAAGACTTTTCAGCTCTCATTTGTTTAGCAGAACTTTTACCTAAAACAAAACAAATAGCATCAGTTACATTAGTCTTACCAGAACCATTAGCACCCAAAATAGCAGAAAATCCCTTCTGAAATGGTATCTCTGTTATTTTCGGAAAAGATTTAAAACCATGTAGTTTTATTTTCTCTATAAATGCCATCTTATACTCTTTTTTAGTTTCTAACTTATAAAATTAGTGTTTTCTTTATATAGTTTTTGTTGTTTCAGTTATAAATAGTTTTTTAAATCATTTTTTCTTTACTTTCTCCATGAAAACTTTAGAAAAACAAGGTTATAGATTAACAGGAAAACATTCAGCAGTTAAAATATGCAACTGGACAAGAGAATCTATACGAAACAAAGGAGTTTGTTACAAACAAGAATTCTACGGAATAAAATCACATGAATGCTGTCAAATGACTCCTTGCTTAACATGCAACAATTCTTGCACCTTTTGTTGGAGATCTACTAAAAACTTAACAGGAACTAAATTAGAACCTCCTATAGACACACCAGAACAAATTATCAACAACTGTATTCAACAACAAAAACAATTATTAATAGGATTTAAAGGATATAAAAACACAAATCAAAAAAAACTACAAGAATCTTTCAAACCTTCATTATTCGCTATCTCTTTAACAGGAGAACCTACTATATATCCATACTTAAAAGAACTAATTCAAGAACTTAAAAAAAGAAAAATAAAATCATTCCTAGTTACAAACGGACAATTTCCAGATAAATTAAAAGATCTAAACCCAACACAACTTTACTTATCTTTAGACGCTCCAAATAAAGAAATTTACAAAGAATTAGATAAACCTTTATTCAAAGATTATTGGGAAAGATTATTAAAAAGTCTAAAAATCTTATCAAAAACAAAAACAAGAACTTGTATAAGAATCACAGCAATAAAAGATATTAATATGTGTAATCTAGAACAATACGCAAATCTAATAAAAATTGCAAATCCAAAATTCGTAGAAATAAAAGGATATATGTGGATTGGAGAATCAAGAAAAATCCTAAAAAAAGAAAATATGCCTTTTCATGAAGATGTTCTTAATTTTAGTGAAAAACTAGCTAAAATATTAAATTGGAAAGTTATAAAACAAAAGAAAGAAAGTAGGGCAGTTTTATTAATGAAAGAAGATAAAGATAGACTTGTATACTAAATAATACAAAACTTTAATAATTTTTCTTACTTACTAACTAAAAATGAGTGGTTATCCAAGAGATTTTGAAGAATTATTAGGATCAAGATTTGAATCTTATTTAAAACCACCAATTATGAACCTAAGACTTATTCCTACTAATTATAATTTTGATAAATTAAAAGATTGCATAGATTCTCATGCAGAAATCGAAGAACCACCAATAATTTTTGATGAATTTTTAGATTTAGTTAGAAAACATCAAATTTCTGGTAATTACTTTTTAGTTGAAGATGGAAATTTTTTTCCAGGATCAAGAAATGTCGAAACAAGAATTGCTTTAATAGATCATTGTTATATCAATTCATTAGCTTTACTTGAATTAGAAAGAATAAGAAGAACAAAACATCTTCACGCACACGCTAAAGGAGTTAGATTAATATTTAGTATAGAGAGTTGTGTAGGAGGAATAGTAACCGATCCAGAAAATACAATGTTTATTTACGATGATTAAACAACCAATTCCAAAGCTTTCTTAGCAACTTTTATCTGTTCCTCACTAGGTTCTCTAACAGTTAACTTCTGCAACAACAAACCAGGATAAATTAATATTCTACTAACAAAATTAGGATGTTTACTATTAAACTTTAAAACCTCATAACTCAAACTTACAATTGGAAATAACAATAACAACCTATAACCTAACTTTTCAAACAAACTTAATTCAACACTAATAAAACTATAAACTACAACACTCAAAAATAATACTAAAAACACAAAAGCACTACCACATCTTTCATGTTTAACATCATACTTTTTATAATTTTCTAAATCATTCTTCTCATAACTATTAACAACCTTATGTTCAGCACCATGAAATTCAAATATTCTTCTTACATCTTTCATTCTAGATATTAATAATACATACAAAACAAATATTACTAATTTTAAAATACCTTCAATCAAACTAAACCAAACACTATTCCCTAAAAATCCTAAACTTTTATTTAACATTTCAGTAACAAACAACGGAAAAAACTTAAAAATTAAAACCCCTATACCTAAAGAAACAACTAAAGTTAAAATCAAACCCCATATACTAAACTTTTCTTCTTTCTCCAATTGTTCATCCGCAGAATAATTCAAAGCTCTTATTCCAACTACTAAAGTTTCAATTAAATTATAAATCCCTCTTATAAAAATTAATTTTAAAAATTTAGGTTTTTCTTTTAACTTCCACAAAACTGTTTTTATTTTACCTTCTTTAACAGTTGCAATTCCAATTTTATTTTTATTTCTAATCAAAACTCCATCTATAATTGCTTGTCCACCTATATTTTTCATCTAGAATTCACCTAATTTCTTATTCCTACTACCTTCAACTAACTTCTTATAACTACTCCAACTTTTTCTAAATATTTCTTTATTTTTCTTATAATTCTCCTTCAAATATTCTTGAGTCTTCCAATCTGAAGTATAACCACTTCCAAAATCACCATATTTCTCTTTTAACTTCTCAATTTCTTTTTCTCTTGTACTTTTAGCTATTATCGAAGCAGCAGCAACTATCTCATATTTTTCTGCTTTATGACACACTTCTAACTCTACATCTACTTCTTCACTCAAATATTCTTTATATTTTTCTAAATTTACAGAAGGACTATCAACTATTGCCTTATCTGGTTTTAATTTTTTTATAATCTCAATAGTTTTATCAGCTTCCAACCAATTTAAATTACTATCCTTACCTTCCAATACACTATCAATTTCATCTACCTTAACTTCAATCAATTCATAATTGCAAATTTTCTTTACTTTTTCTGCTATCAAATGAATTTTTTTAATACTCAATAATTTACTATCCTTAACTCCTATCTCTTTTAACTCATCTAGCCTACTTTCATCTAAAGAACATCCAACTATAAACATCGATCCTATTACTGGACCCTTTCCAGCTTCATCAATTCCAGAAATTATCATTTTAGTATAATTAGCGGAGGGTGGATTTGAACCACCGACCTTCGGGTTATGAGCCCGACGGACACTCCTGACTGTCCTACTCCGCTATAAATACTAAATAGAAAAAAACTCTTTAAAAACCTTTCTTTTTCAACTTTTCAATATTATCAACACATATTAAAGAAATCAAAATAAAAAGAACAAACTTTATAAAGTTTAGTAAAAGAATAAATTTATGGACTTCAAAAAAGAATTTCTTAGAAAACATGCAAAAAAATTGTTGCCTTTTTTTGTAAGGAATAATATTTCTCCTGAATTCTTAGTATTATTTAGAATTATATTTGGTTTTATTACTGCTTTGTCACTTTTTTTCTTAGAATATCCTTTTTACATTATATTTTTGGTTTTATATCAATTTGTTCTTATATTGGATTATGTTGATGGTGACCTTGCCCGTATTCAAAAAAAATTCTCTCTAACTTGGGCAAAAATAGACTTTGTTTTTCATTACATTCTTTCATTTTCGTTTTTGTTAGCATTATTGATTAAATATTTTTCTAATTATGGCACCAATACTATATTTTTTATCTGTTTAGTAGGAATCTCTTTAATTATGATTATAATGCTTATTTCAACATATAATTATAAAATTGTTTCTGGAAGAGGTTATCAAGGTTTTTTAAAGCCCATATATTCTTTTATTGCAATGGAAAATACTTTTAATCTTTTTTTCTTTCTCATGATTTTTAATTTATGGGAACTTGCACTGTTTTGTTATAGTCTCCTATATATTTTAATATTTTTAGTAAAAGTCTATAAATTTATTATATCTTCAACTTCCTAAATATTTATAAAGACATTATTATCTTTTTTATTTTAAAATGGAAAAACCATCTAAGCAAATTAAAAAAGATTTAGCGTCCTTCTATATTGGGGATGAAGCTAAGTTTTATAATCATATTCGTTCAAACAGTCCTAGAAAAAATATGGTATTAGATATTCAAAAAAGTATTTTCTCAAAATTTCTAAAATCTTGTCCTAAAGGAAAACTTTTAGATGTAGCTTGTGGTACTGGAAGATTTTTTCATTTATATGGAGATAGAGAAATTTATGGTGTTGATATCTCCCAAGATATGCTTAATAATGCTAGTAAGTTAAACCTAGCAAAAAAACTTGTTTTATCTGATGCAGAAAAATTGCCTTTTGAAGATAATTATTTTGATGTTACTATTTGTTCACAATTTATAATGCATACTCCTTACTATGTTGATGTTATTAAAGAAATGCTTAGAGTTACTAAAAAAGGAGGGCATTTAATACTTGATTTCCCAAATAATTTTTCTATATCTGCAATACTTACTAAAGGAAGAATGAAATTTAAAAAACAAAGAAAATTTAATCTTTTTTCAATATTTTATTTAAGAAAACTGTTTAAATCTTTGAACTTAGAAGTCATAGAATATCAAGGAACTTTAGTTTTTTCACCATACTTTCTTCCAAAATCTTTAGTTAGTGTATCAAAGTTGATTAATTCTTTTCTTAGAAAATACCTAAAATTATTTTCTTATACTTATTACTTTCATTTAATTAAAAAATAATTTCCAAAAAACATTTAAATACAAAACTTCTTAACAATTCTTATGAAAAACAAACTAATTAAAGAAGTCATAATAGTAACAATAATTTACTTCATCCTAAGATTTTTACTTAGAAGTTATTTGGGAGGAGAATTACTAGAAGTTGTAATGTCTGCATTTATCTTTGGAATTGTTTATTATATATTAATAAACTACTTAAAGAAAAAAAATGAGAAAACTAGAGAGATCAAAGAAAAATAGAATTATAGCAGGAGTTTGTGGTGGTATAGGAGAATATTTTAAAGTAGATCCAGTTTTAATAAGATTATTATGTGTTTTAGCTATTTTAGGAGCAGGTTCAGGATTACTAGCATATATTATAGCATGGATAATTATTCCAGATGAAAAATAACAGAAATCTTTAAAAACTTCTTTTCTTTAATTTTTACCAAGCCGCGATCGCATAATCTGGTATTGCGCTGGATTGCTAATCCAGTTTCCTTCGGGATATGGGGGTTCAAATCCCTCTCGCGGCGATTCTAACTTTTCTCTTTACAACCACTACAAACACCATCATAATGATCTTCACAAACCCAACTTCCACAAATACTACAAACAAATTTCCCTATCTTAGTACAATATTGACATTTTTTTAATTGTTCCATTTTTCTTTTTTGGTTAAGCTTTTTTTATAAAAAAGGTTAAACATTTAAATATCTTTCTTTCTCTTTTTAACATGAAAGTAGTTCAAACAAGAGATGGATCATTCACATGTTTTTCAGAAGAATTTAAAGAACTATACCATGCAAGAAATGGTGCTTTAGAAGAAGCTTTTGAAAAATACATAAAACCATGTAAAATAAAAGATAATTATAAAATTCTAGATATAGGTTTTGGTTTAGGTTATAATTCAGCAGCAGCCTTACACAAATTCAAAAATCTAAAAATAATTGGTTTAGAAAAAGATAAAAACATCTTAAAACAAATTCCAAAAATGGAATTACCAAAATACTTCCAAAACACTTTTAAAATAATTAAACAAGTTTCTAAAACATTACATTACAAAAATTCTTCAGAAATAAAAATCATCATAGGAGACGCTTCTAAAACTATAAAAGATATAACTGAAAAGTTTGATGCAGTTTTCCTAGATCCATTTAATTTCAAAACAAACCAAGAATTATGGTCTTTATCCTTCATAAAAGAAATCAAAAAAAGAATGAAACCATCTTCTATCTTATCAACTTACTCTAGTGCAGCCCCAGTAAGAAAAACATTACAAGAAGCAGGTTTTAATATCACTGAAGGTCCTAAAGTTGGTTCTTATTGTACATTAGCAAGTATTAATCTACCTTTTAAACTACAAGAAAAAAATCAAAAAATTGTTGATGTCTTCGGAGAAGTTATTAATTAACTGTCCAACTTTCTTTATCTTTAGTTCTAATTACTCTTAAAGCTAAATCTATTCCAACAGTATCAGTTAAAGAATTAAAACAACTTTCACAATCTTCAATATGATCTAATAAAGTTCTATCAATACTATTTTCATCTTTTCCAAATTCATTTAGAAAATTTACATATTCTTCAGGCATTTCTTTAGTTCTCAAAAATTCACCATAAACAACTAATTTACTACCAGTTACTCTTTCATCTTTCCCACATCTATATCCACCATCATCTTCCATTTTCTTTTCTCCTTTCAATTAAATTTTCTCCTGCTTTTTCTCTTAATAATTCAACAGAATCTCCTTTTTTAAATTCAGCAACACCAACATGATATGTTATTGGTACTTCAATTATTCTTTCTCCCATATTCAATGAAACAACAAAATCTTCATTTTCAGATAAACTCTCTAAATGAGCCAATGATTTTTCTTTACTTATACTAAACATTCCACCTTCCCAAGTATCACCATGAGTACGACAAACAACATCAGAAGTTCTTCCTAGATGTTCTTCAAGTCTTTCACCAAATTCTTTTAATAAATAATCTCCTACAGCTTCACCATATTTCTTATTTACTTCTCCAAAACCTTCTAGATCAATTACAAAATATACCAAATTTTCTTCAGATTCTCTTTTATTATTTTCTAAATCTACAGAACCATATAAATTAACAAAACCTTCTAACAAAGGAGTAATAGATCTTTCATTTCGTAAACCCAATTTATCTTCTTCTAATTTTCCAGCTAAATCCATTCTTTCTCTAGCAAACCTTAAACCAGTTTCTATAGCTTTTTCTCTTTCATGTAAAAGTCTTCCAACTAATAATTTAGCTTTTTCATCTGTTTCCAGAACATGAATCTCTTCTTCATCTAATTCTCCAACGTATTCTGGTCCCAAAGGATCTATATATTTACTCATTTTAATCACTATACAACTCTCTTTTATTCTATATAAATGTTTCTATTAAGAAGTAGTTAACAATTCCTTAGATTTTACCCATTCTAAACCCATTTTCTCTAACAAATCTAACACTTTTCTCTTACTCTTCCCTAAGCCTTTATAATCTAAAACTATTTTCTCAACTTTATTATGTGATTTTTCCAACATCTGCTTCATCATTTCTTCATCTAATTCCTCTAAATAATGCTTAGGACAAATAAAACTAATATCATATTCAGTTCTTTCTAATATCTTATTAGCAACAACATTATAATGTCCTCCACCCAAAACAATAACAGTCTTATATTTCTTAATTTTCTTTAAAATCTTCTTAATTACTTTACTTATCAATTCTCCTTCTTCTTTATTACCCCAATCTTTCTCATTACTTCCTAACTCAATAAACATTACTTCCTTATCTAAATAAGGACCATGATGAACTGATTCTACAGAAACTTCATAATTTTCATTTTTATTTAATTTTTTTAATAATAAATAACTATCTTTCAAATATCTACTTGATTTACACAATTTTTTACTTTCTCCACCATATTCTGCTTTTCCAAAATTTCCAGGAACATGAACTAATAAAGAAGGTTTTCCAGAAACAGATTGATGTTTAGTTGCAAATATATAACTATCCGCTTCTTCTACTTTATCACAATCAATACTATCTTCTTCCATTAAAAAAACATTTTTCAAATCTTTTAAATTCTCATAAATATTCATTCCAGCTTTGTCTTTTTTTGATATTATTATAGCTGTTTTCATAAAAATTCTTAAAAATCCTATTTATTTAATACTTTCTACCAAAAACAATTTAAACAAACACAAAATTACTTCTTATATGATAGAAATCCTAGACACAACCTTAAGAGATGGGGAACAAACTCCAAATATCTCATTTAATTCAGAAGAAAAATTAAAAATTGTAAAAGAATTATTCTCAATAGGTATTCCAAGATTAGAAGTGGCTTCTTCTTTAGCTGTTGACGAAGATAAAAAAGCAGTTAAATTAATTACACAATACGCAAAATCAATAAACAAATTAGAAAATATAGAAGTTTTAGGATTTATCAACAAAAAAAGCATTGATTGGATTTCCGAAACTAATTGTAAAACAGTTAATTTACTTGCAAAGGGTTCTAAAAAACATTGTGAATTACAATTAAAAAAAACATTACAAGAACATTTAACTGATATAAAAGAAATAGTTAATTACGCTTTATCTAAAAACATCCAATCAAATATTTATTTAGAAGATTGGTCTTCAGGTATGATACAATCAAAAGAATATGTTTTTGAATTAATAGAAAATTTAACAAAATTACCAATAAAAAGAATCATGCTTCCAGATACCTTAGGAATTCTATCACCAGACCAAACATATGATTTACTAAAAGAAATAATAACTAAATTTCCAAATACTCATTTTGATTACCATGCCCATAATGATTATAATTTAGCAACTGCAAACACATTACAAGCCCTAAAAACAAATATTAATGGGATTCATGTAACTATAAATTCTTTAGGAGAACGAACAGGAAATTGTGATTTATTTTCTATAACAACAGTAGCAAAAGATTTTCTTAATATAGATTTTAAACTTAAAGAAGATCAATTTTACCAATTAAGTAAATTAATAGAAGATTCTTCAAAAATAGATATTCCAAAAAACCATCCTATAATAGGTGAAAATGTTCATCAACAAACAGCAGGAATTCACGCAGATGGAGACAAAAAAGGAGATCTATACAAAACTAAACTAAAAGCAGAAAGATTTGGTAAAGAACAAGAATATGCTTTAGGAAAACAATCTGGAACTGCTACTATTTTAATAAATTTAAAAAAATTAGGTATAAAAAATCCAGATAAAAATAAAATAAAAGAATTAACTGTTAGAATAAGAGAACTAGGACAAGAAAAAAAATTAATCACAAAAGAAGATTTACTAAAATTATACAATCAATAACCTTTTATACATCTTTTACTTACTATAATCATGCTAGAAATATTACAAGTAATTATTATCTTATCAGCTATACCATTAGGATTAATTCTTAAAAAAATTTCAAAAAAAGAACCAAAACAATACAAAAAAGCTTTATTTTTCGCAGAAAAAGCAGTTTTATTAATCCTAATCTTATCTTTACTAACTTTAAACTTTAACTATTACATGATCTTAAGTTTTGTTATAGGATATTTATTAATTTTCAACATTCAATTTTACTTAGGTTTATCTTTATTTTTATCTTTCCTAACAACTAAAAATTTTAACTTCCTAATTTCATCCTTAATTTTTATTTTT
>NZCS01000024.1 GCA_002688325.1 archaeon | reverse complement strand
TGTTAAGTATTTTCAATCTTCTAATCCTAAGAATTTAATAGAGTTTTTAGATGGTAAGGAAAAGGAAATTGTGCAACAAAAAAAGAAGATAGAAAAAATTATTCCCGAGATAGAATTAAAGAGAAAATTTGCTAAAGATAAACAAGAAGCTATAGTTTATGAGGGTTTGGAAGGAGTTAAGGTAGCTTTTAATAATATTTTGAATTTGTTAAAGAAAAATGAAGAATATTTTGTTTTTACCTTAGGAGATGAATTAGAAAGAGATGAATTAAAGAGATTTTTTAAGAATTATCATAGAAAAAGAATTGAAAAGAAAATTAATGTTAGGTTAATAGTAAATAAAAAAATAAAAAAAATGTTTTCTAAATATTATATTTATAAAGGAGGAAAAGTTAAGTATACTGAATTGAATTTACCTACAGGAATTTTTATTTATGGGGATAATGTAATGACGGTTGTTTATGGTGAGAAATTAAGTGCTTTTGTAATAACTTCTAAGAATAATGCAGAAAGATATAAAGAATTCTTTGAAGAGATGTGGAAAATAGCAAAAAAATAAGTGATTTTATTCTTTAAGTTCTGAAATTCCTAATATAAAGAATATTAATGCTGCTAAAGTTATTACAAACATTAGAGCTCCTTTTGCGAAGTCTAAGATTGGTTGTTGCCATATTGTAAAAATAGTTACATAAGCTACAATAATAGCCATTAAAACTCCAATTATAATCTTTATTAGTCCTTGTAAACTCATTTATATCACCTTAGAAAATGAATAATTAGTTATTTAAAAAGATTTAGTTGTTTTAAAAGTTATTTTAGAAACTGGTTATTTTTTTATTTGACTACCCCATATTTATTGACTTTGATTAAGAATTCATTTTTTTTAAGTTTTGGTATTTTTTTAAATATTTTTATTTTTTTAACTGAGAATTTTTCAAATTCTAAAATATGCGACATATTTAATGCTTGAGTTGGATCTTCATGTTTATGTTTTTTCCAGAAATTGAATATTTTTTGTCTAGTATCCAAAGGATCTAAGGTTGTTTTTTTAGTGTAGATTATTGATTTTAGATTAGAAGTATCAAAATTGTTTTTAGGTAATTTAGTGTAAATTCTATAATTGTTAATTGGTAATCTAACTTTTGACCAAACTCTTTTTCTGTGAGGTTCTGAAAAGTAACCAATAGCTCTTAGTAGTAAAATTGCAAATTGTGTGGATCTGATAGAAGGTTCTTTTTCCCATGGATAATATCCTATAAATCCTCCATTTGATTTTTGTTGTTCTAAACACCATTTCAAGAATTTATTAAATAATTTTCTCACTTTGTCTTTTTCTTTTACTACGTTGAGTAATCTACTAAATATTTCAGCAACATCAAAATTATGGTGCGTTGACCATTTTCCTTTTTCTAACCAACCCCAAGGATAATCTTTATTTTTTATTTTCCAAGTAGTTTCTATTAATCTTTTCTTATGTTTCATCTCATATTTTGGATTATTTAATTTGAATGTTTTTTTATTAAAGTAAAGTCCTATCATATGGAATGTTGTAGAAAGTCCTCTGTATTTTATAATTTTATTTCCTTTTTTTACCCAAGGACCCCAATAACCTGTTTTAGGATCTTGCCATAGTTCTAAACATTCATAAAAAGCTTTATCCCACTCTTTACTAAATTTATGGAAGTTTCTTTTTTTGATGTTTGGTAATCCTGTAATTGCTAAATTTAATTCATCTCCATTATTTTTAGAAAAATCAAATAGTAAACTTTTGAAGTATTTTTTAAGTTTTTTCCCTGTATTTATCCTATTTAAAAATTTTAAAGGATATTTTGGTTTTAGGTTGTGGTCTGTTAGTTGGAATAAAATGTGTTTTGCTCTTTCAATTTCTATAGAGAGTAAAGTTGGTTGTTGAACAAAACTTCCTGTCTCTTTGATTTGAAGATTTCTTAAGAATTTAACCATCTCTTTTGGAGAACTTTTTGGTGCTTTAGTTAATGGTTTGTTTAAATCTTTTCTGATTTCATTGTATATTTTATTTGCTTTTTTCTTATCTTTTAATATTACTTCATGATATTGTGCATATTGTTTTTTATCATTTAATCTATATACTGAATAGCCTTGTTTCTTTTTTTGTTTAATTGAATTTAGAATATCTTTTGGAGTTGTATAATCATATTTTGCCATTGAGTGTATTAAGTAAACTATATTTAAAAAGTTATCTTAAATTTTCTTATTTTAGAAACTAACGTAATAATTAAATACTTCTTTAACTTTGAAAGTTATATGGCACTTAATAAATTAAAAGATAAAGTTAAAAAATTTGAAAAGAAAAATGATTTTGATAAAACAGATGTAAAAAAACTTTTGAAGATGGTAGAGGAAGAGATTAGTATTATAAAATCTAATTTAAAAAATAAAGAGATTATAGATCATAAATTAGTAGATTTACAAGTTTTACTTCTTCAAATTGCTAATAGATATGATGTTGATTTAGATTCTGAATGGGAAAAATGGTTTAAGTCTGAAAAATATTAAGATAATATAACTGTTTTAGAAACTAATTTAAAGAAAAGATAATTTTAAGAGTAATATGATCAGAAAAGCAAAAAAAGAAGATGTTTTAGAAATTGATTATTTGGGTTATTTGTTTAATAAAGAAATACAAAATAATTCTCCTTTAAACAAACTTAAATCAATTAAATATATAAAACCAAAAAGGATTATATTAAGTTCTTTTTATAGTTATTTTTTGAAAAATAATAAAATTTTTGTTGTAGTTGAAAATGATGAGATTGTTGGATTTATTTCTGGAAGAATTCTATTGCAAAAAGGAAAAAAGGTTGGGAAATATGGAAAATTAGATGATTTATATGTTATTAAAAAGTTTAGGAAAAAAGGTTATGCTACAAAATTAGTTAAGAATTTACTTAAATGGTTTAAGAAAAATAACTGTAAGTACGTAGTTCTTTTTGCTTCTCCGGGTAAACCAATCCAGAAATATTATGAAAAGATTGGATTTAAAATAAATTATAACTATATGTGCAAGAAATTGTAAAGTTTTAGAAACTAATTCTTTTTCTTGAAGAATATAAAGAATAAAAATCCAACTAGAATTAAAATAGTTCCCATTAATAATAAAGCTGTTTGTAAGGAATAAAAGTCAATAAAATAACCAAGTAATGGAGAGAAAATTACAAATAATAAACTAGTAATCATATTTTTTATAGAAAGAATTGTTGCTCTTTTTGATGAAGGTATCCTTTGATGGATATAATCTTCAAGTATAGGTCCAAAAAATCCTCCTGAAAGTGATTGTAAGAAAATAAATAAAAATCCAAAAATGAATATAAATTGAGATTCAAATATAAATGCTAAAGCTAATATAACTGGGATAAATAATAAAGAATTTTTCATACCAAGTTTTTTTTCAAATTTGTGAGATTCTTTTGAAGCAAATCCACTGATAATTCTTTCTATTGCATAAAAAAATCCAAAGAAAAATAAAGGAAGTGTTGTTAGTTTAAGGTAAGGTTGCCATAACCAAAATCCAAGTGAGAAAAATAACCAGATTACTGAAGAATAAAGAATAAAGTAAGTTGCGTTTCCCTTGAATGATTCTTTAAGACTGGTTTTTAGGTGTAATAAATGAGATTCTTTATGTTTTTTTGAAATTGGTGGTTCTTTTAATAAAGTTTGAATAAATAATGCTGGGAAAATTAAGAAAAAAGTAGCCCACCAAGGATAAGATAGATGAATTTGAGCAATTAATCCTCCAATTATCCCTGCTATTGCTCCAGACCAAGAACCATACCAACTCATTTTACCTTTTACTTTTTTAAATTCTTTTTCTTTTTTTAGTGATTTTAGAGTATCATATAAAAATGAAGTATCTGTTCCTGAGATAAAAGAATTTGATAATCCTCCAATTCCCATTGCGATTAAAACAACTATAAAAGAATTTGATAAGATTATTACTAACATTGTAGGTATTGAAATTAAAGAAGCTATGATTAAACTCCATTTTCTACTTATTCTATCACTGAATGCTCCTGTTGGGATTTCGGTTAGTAAAGCGACCAAGAAATAAGCTGATTCTATTAAGAAAAATTGAGTCATGGTAAATCCTTTAGAAAGTAAGAATAAAGTGAAAATTACTAAGTGAAAACCTGCATTACTAAAGAAATACATCCAGTACAGTTTTGGAATATTTTTTTCCAATAATAGTTTTTCCTCTTTTTTCATCTAACAGGTTAAGAATGTATGTTTTAATAATCTTTCTAAAACTTTTAGAAACTAATTTAAAGAAGAAATAATTTTTATTTAGAATGTTACCTATAACTCATTTTTTAGTTGGTTTATTATTTGGTTTATTAGGTATGAAATTAGGCTTTTTTAATATTTATTTTGCTATTTTGGTTGCGATTTTAGCTGTTGCAATGGATGTAGATCATTTGATAAGTTATTATTTAAGACATAAAGAATGGAGTTTGAAGAAATGCTGGAATGTTGCCTTAGGTGTAGAAGAAAATTTATGGACCTTTATTCATTATTGGAAAGGTTTTGTTGTAATATTATTAGGTTTAATTGGTTTAAGTTTTTTTAGTTTAAGTATAAGTTATTTTATATTTGCTTTTTATGTTCCTCATTTTTTACTAGATCAGTTACATTTGTATTGGGTTATGAATAGAGGTTATAAGATTAGAAAGATTTTTGGGATGAATATTTTGTTGTATTGGTTGGAAATAGTAATAGATTTGGTTGTTATTCTGTTATTGTTTTTGATTTAGAAAAGTTTAAAAAGGGAAATATTAGTTAAATATTCTATATGTGGGTAGTTGCTTACCTGAATAATCTTTTTCAGAAAAAGCTTAACCAAAAATAAATCTGGAGAAGTAAATGGAAGCTAAAAAATGGGAATTTACAAATACGTAAGAAAATTATGGAAACAACCTAAGAGTAATTTAGGTGAGTTGTGGCAAGAAAGATTAATTCTTTGGAGAAAAGAGCCAGTAACTGTTAGAATTGAAAAACCTACAAGAATAGATAGAGCTAGAAGTTTAGGTTATAAGGCTAAAGAAGGATATATTATAGTTAGAGCAAGAGTTAAAAGAGGAGGAAGAAAAAGAGAAAGAAGAAATACTGGTAGAAGAAGTAAGACTATGACTAGTAAGAAAGTTGTAGGTAAGAGTTATAGATGGGTTGCTGAGGAAAGAGTTAATAGAAAATATATAAATTGTGAAGTTCTAGGAAGTTATGAAGTTGGTAAAGATGGAAAATCGTATTGGTTTGAAGTAATATTGGGAGATAGAAGTAAATTAAGTAAGTATCCTGAAACTACTTGGATTGGTTTGAATAAAAATAAAGGAAAAGTTTGGAGAGGAAGAACTAGTGCAGGAAGGAAAAGTAGAGGATTAAGAGGCAATAAAGGAAAAGGAGCTGAAAAGATTAGACCAAGTTTAAGAAGTCATAAGAGAAGAAGTAAGTAGTTCTTTAGAATATAAAAGTTTATTAATGAATTTTGTTTAACTGTTTAAAATGGAAGTTGAAGCTGGCTGTCGTGGATTGGATGAAGATACAAAAAGAAGATTGGAAGAAAAAATTAGAGGTTTAAAAAAAGAAGATTTTGTTTATATAACTCGGACATTATCTCATTTATTTGGTAGAGTTAATGTTGTGGGTGTTTCTAATTCTGAAGGAGAAAATATTCCTATTCTTGGTTTAAATTATATTTGTTTTAGTGAAAAATTAGTTTTAGGAAATAATGTATTTGTTTTTGGTGATGAATTTAATAGACAATATATTTTTGGAGTAGAAGATTTAAATGAAATATATGTAAACGATGAGATAGAAGAAGGAATGAGAGAACATGGAAATGCACATAATTATGGTTTAGTTAAAGTAATTATGGAAACTTAAACCTTTGAATTCTAATTTTTCCAAATAAATATAGTAGGAAAATAATTATTATGATTATTGATACTAGTAGAATAATAAAAATAGATAAGATAGAACCAAATAAAATAGCTAAGATTAGTAAAATTGGGAATAAAATAGCTAAGATAATTCTTTGTGGTAATGTAAATATTTTTAGTTGTTGAATTTTGATAAAGAAAAATATAGCTATTGTTATTAAAATTCCTAAAATTATTCTTTGTACCATAGAAATTAGTAAAATAAGTAAGTTTATAAAGGTTTTTTTGTTATTTTTAAAAATGAAAGAGAAAGAATTAAAGGAAATTAGGAAAATTTTGGAAGAAAGTGAGAATCCATTATATTTTTATGATGATGATACAGATGGTTTGTGTTCTTATTTGTTATTGAAGAAAAAATATGGGAAAGGTAAGGGTATTTGTGTTAAAGGAAGTCCTGTTTTAGATGAAAAATTTGTAAGAAAAGTTAATGAGATAATGCCAGATAAAGTAGTAATATTGGATATGCCTATTGTTACACAAGATTTTATTGATAAGGTTAATGTTCCTATTATTTGGATTGATCATCATGAGATTCAAGAAAGAGAAGGTGTTAAGATTTATAATCCTAGAAGATGGGATAAAGAAGATAATAGACCTACTGCTTATTGGTGTTACAGAATAGTTGAAGAAAATTTATGGATTGGTATGGTTGGTACTGTAGGAGATTGGTATTTGCCTAAGGAATATTTAGGAAAATTTAGAAAAGAGCATGGTTTGTTGAAAGAAGATGTTAAAGAACCAGGAGAAGCTTTGTTTAATACTGAATTTGGTAAGTTAGTTAGAATATTTAATTTTGTTTTGAAAGAAAGTGTTACTAATGTTAAGAATGTTGTTAGTGTTTTGTTAAAAATTGAAGATCCTTTTGAAATTTTAGAAAAGAAAACAAGTAAAGGTAGATTTGTTTATAAGATGTATGAGAAAATAAATAAAGGTTATGATGAATTGTTGGAGAAGGCTTTGAATGAGATAAAAGATGAGAAAGTTATAGTGTTTATTTATAGTGCTAAGAAAACAACTTTTACTGGAGATTTGAGTAATGAGTTGTTGCATAAATTTCCTAATAGATTGATAATAATTGGAAGGGTTAAAGAAGAAAGAGTTATGTTTAGTTTGAGAAGCGGGAAGTATAAAGTAAGTCCTTTGGTTAAAAAAGCTGTTAGTAAGGTTGAAGGTCATGGTGGAGGACATTTGTATTCATGTGGTGCTAATATTGCTAAGGAAGATTATATTAAGTTTATTGATGAGATTAAGAAAGGTGTTAAATGAATTTTAACTGTTTTAAGAAAAAGAAAGTTATTTATATTGATTAATCATAAGTTAGATGATGGAAGAAAGTAAGAAAGAAAAACTTTTAGTTAATTTATCATCTTTGTTTATTTTGTTAAACTTTGTTAATCTTGTAGGCGCTTTTTTTGCCAGCCATTATAGTGCAATGGGACTCCTTTCATTTGGAGTAACACCTATTGCTTTTCTTGTTGTTGAAACTATAGTTCTAGATCTTTTTGCCATTATATTCTTGATAGCAAGTATTTTTCCATTAATTGCTTTTATATCTAGTTATATGGCATATAAATTAAATAAATTAAACAAGACAAATCTTATTATCTCTGTAGTTTTTTTATCTTGGCAAATTATTTCTATAATAACTCATGTTGCAATGTATATTTTTGAATAAAAAATAAAAAAACGAATATTTTATAAATGTTAATTGTATTCTAAGTAATAATATTAAAAAGAGGTGAAAATATGGCAGAAAAAGTAGTAAGGTTAGAAAATAAACATATAGTTCTTATTGGTGTTGCTTTAGTTGTAGGAGTTTTATTTTTCTCTAATTCTGGAATTACAGGTAATGTTCCTATGAAACCATTAGTATGGCCATCTATTGGTTCTGATATTATCCCGTTATCAATAACTGAAACAACTTGTCCACCAAATCATTTTCAATGTAAGGAAAATTCTGAAAGTCAAGATGTTGCATGTTGTTCTTCTTTTGAGTATTGTGGTCAAGGAGGAATTTGTATACCTTTAGATAATCAACCAAAATGTCCTAAACCATGTGGTTCTACATGTTGCGGTGAATTTGAAGAATGTGTTGGAATTTTTAAAATTGATGATGGTCAGAGTGTAGAGTATGTATGTAAAGGAAGTGAAGAAATACATCCTCCTGGTATGGGTGATGATG
>NZCS01000023.1 GCA_002688325.1 archaeon | reverse complement strand
TTTTAGGTGTTTTTAAAGGTTTCTATATGTTACTACTAAAGAAATACTACTTCTCAACCATACCTTGTAATTCTTCTTTTAATTCTTGGTATTTAACAACAGAAGATTGCATTTCTTGTTCAGTTTTAGAAATCATTCCAGTTACAAATTCTGTTTGTTTTTTAATAAAAGTTTTAGCTTCTGCACTTGTTTTAGAAATAACTACATCTGAACCAACATTTGTTAAAATTTCATTATTATCTTTTAATTCTGATTTTACAAATATTCCTGAACCTAAAGGTACTAACATTTCTTGTCCTTTTTTTGTTTTTTTAAGTTCTACTAAAGATTCTGAAATAGCATTTAATTCAAGCATTTGTTGATGCATAATTTCTAGATTTTTCTGATTTTGTTTTAGTTGTTGTTCTAATACTTGAACTTCTATGTATTTTTGTTGGGCTTGTTCTTTCATTTTTTAGATTTTTTTGTAGTTTTTTTCTTTTCTTTTTTCTCTTTTTTTGGTTTTTTCTCTTTCTTTTCTTCTTTTGGTTTTCTAGGAGATTTTTTAATTATTTTTTCTTTAACTTTAAAACCTTCTTTTGTTAATATTTTTTTAATTGATTCTGTTTTATCTGTTTTTTTAACTTTTACAGTTTTATCTAAAGGTTCTAAATGTGCAATATTACATTTTTTTCTTCTTACAAAACCATCTATTAAAACATAATTATCATCAATTATATCTACAACAACTGCTGGTTTATTACTATCTCTACCTTTTGTTTTTAAAACTATTCTTCCAATTTCATATATCATTTTCTTGCGTTTTCCTTTATTTTTTTAGTTAAACATTTGGAACATAAGTTTCCACCAAAAGGTCTTATAGGTTTTTTCTTAGTTTTAGCCATATTTTGCATTTTATAAGGTCTTTCTCTAGGAACTCCTTTTAATAATGTTTTACATTCTGCACATTTTGCTTTAGAAGGTTTTCTTTTTCTAAAGTGCATTCTTACGCCTTTTGCGGATTTTACAAAAATCCTTCTTAATGTTCTTGATTTTGTTTTGTGTGGTGTTTTCATTTTAATGTACCTTTAATATTTTTCTTAATGTTATACTGAATATCATTGAAAATATAATATAAATCCATATCCAACCCCAACCAAATAATGGGCTAGCCCACCCTTCATATGTTGTTCTTAACCATCCAAAAATTATAATAATCGGTAGGAATGTGAATAACATTGGTTTCATTGAATGCATCATCAATTTCATGTTCTTTTCCATTGCTTCTTTTTGAATCTGCATTAATTTTTCTGGGTTTTCTTTATGGTTTTTTGATTCTTCTTGATGACCTTTAATATCTTCTTTTAATGTTTTAATTAAGTGTTGGTCTGTTAACCATTTGTAAACTAAAGTTATTAGTAAGGTTAATATGAATGAGATAATGATTAATGCTACAAACTTATTCCATGATATTAAAAATCCAAATATGTAATCGAAAAATGAATTTACCCATATACCAATTCCACTAAAAATACCCATTTTACTTAATCATCCTCCTTAGAGACGGATGCATATCCATCATGTGTTGTTGTGCGATTTCTTCATATAAGTTATAAATAATCATAACTGCTAGTAAAATACCTGTTCCTGATGTTAGAGCTCCAAGTAAATCTGCTGAAGCTGCTAATAACCCTACTGCGACTGCTCCCATAACAGTTAAAGGAGTAATATACCTCTTTAAAATCCTTTCTAAAACTCTTTCATCTCTTCTAAATCCCGGAATTTGTAAACCAGAAGACATGATTTGTTTTGCTTGAGATCTTGCATCCATTCCTGCTGTTTGAACCCAGAAAAAACTAAAAACAATACAACCTATGATAAAGAATGTTATGTAAACTGCTGCGTGGAATACGTCTAAAGAAGTGAAAATTCCATTGATTAAATTTTCAATTAGTTGTGGAGGATTAATCCATGTTACAAATCCTGTTGCAGGAATATTTCCAGAGAAAGTACCAAGCCAAGGACGTCCCCAACTTTCTAATAATCTTGCCCATAATTGAACATTAGCAAGTAATGCTGCGATTAAAATAACTGGAATATTAGATGTATAAATAAATTTTAATGGCCATCTTATACCATATCCTCTAACTCTTCCAAAAGACAAAGGAATTTCTACTTTCATTGCTTGTGCATAAACTGCCATTAAGAATATAGCTATGGTAAAGAATATAGAGAAAAATGATTTTAATAATTCGTTAATATTTCCTCCTGCTATAGATCTTAATAAAATCCATACTTTTCCAACAGGTGCTTGTCCTGAACCAAAAGCTAGTGTACCTGCGGCTGTTAAAGGAGATAGAGCTCTTATGAAGATTGCTTCTGATACTCCTGCTGCAATGAATAATGATATACCTGAACCAAATCCATATTTGGATATAACTTCATCCATGAATAATATTAGTATACCTCCTAAAAATAACTGGAATACTAGGATTAATTGCATAGAAAAGAATTGTGAAGGCATTAATGTTGCTGTGGGAGCGAATCCTCCCATGAATACATAAATGAATGCTTCAAAGATAATGAAGAATATTGCTAATGTTTTTTGTAATCCTTGGAAAAATCTCTTTCCATCGTGTGAGTTTAGGTCTAATTTTAATATACCTGAACCTGTTAATAATTGTAGAACGATGGATGCTGTTACGATTGGTCCAATACCTAATGAAATAATAGAACCAAATTTTGCTCCTAAAATTAATGCTAATTGTTCAAATTGAAATTGCGAGTTAGGATCTAAACCAAATAAAGGGATTAATCCTAATACGAAAAATGCTAGTAAAATGGTGATTGTCCATTTTAATTTAGTATTAAATGGTAATTTTTTCTGCTCAGGAGGTTTTACTTCTGGTAAGTTCATTAAAATATTTTTGATGAAACTCATTTCGTTAATTCTCCTCCAACTTTCTCTAGTTTTTCTTGAGCTTTTTTAGAAAATTCAGGTACAATTATTTTAAGTTTTGTTGGTGTTCCTTGAGATAATAACTTTGTGTATCCTAATTTTTTAAGATCTAAGGTATTATCTTTAATTTTACTTTTTAATTTGTTTAAATCTGAAAAATTGATTATTTTTGTTTGTTTTTGAGTTTTTACAGGTCTTTTAAATCCTCGTTTTCCAAAGTAAGAAGAACCAAATTCTTTAAGGATTGTAGGTTTTTTATGGTCTGCTCTTTTTCCAGTACCAGCCATACCTCTACCTCCTCTGTTACCTGCTCCTCGGTGTTTTTTCTTAGAACCCCACCCATGTGAATGTGTTCCTCTTTGTCTTGAAAATTTTTTTCTTTTGTTTATCATTTTAAATCATCTTGTGTATTAATTCGTTAATTTTATCTTTTCTATAACCTAATGAGCCACCTAATGAAAATGGTTTCTTAATTCCTTTTCTTTCAAATCCTTTAACAGGAGGACTTAATCTGAAGAATTGTTTAAATCCAGGAATATCTTTTAATTGTTTTTTATCTGTAACAAATTCTTTTGTAAATTCATCCATAGTTAATTTTAATTTTTCCTTAACATATTCTTCTGTTAAAGGTTTATTTCCAGGAAGTTTTCCTCGTTTGGATAATAATAATTTGATTGTTGGTTCATCTATTTCTCCCCAAGTTACATAATCTTTTAATTTTCTAACCATCCCTGCAGTAGATGGAGTATTATTTAGGATTACACAAGTATGTTTTTTGTATAATCTTAACATATTCATAGTATCTTTTAATGTTTTTTTAACACCAATACCTCCTCTGATCCTAACAACAACAACTTTATTCATCTATTACTCCCAATCTTTTAGCTTGTTCTTTTGTGATCTTTATCTTTGATAATTCTTTAAGTGATTCAAAACATGCTTTAATCAAATTTATTTTTGTTTTTGTTTGACCAAATGTTTTTGAATGAACATCTTCTATTCCTGCAAGTTTTAATAATTTTTGACATTCTTTTTCTACACATAAACCAACACCTTTTGGTGAAGGCATTAAGATTATTTTTGAACTTCCTTGTTTACCTGATACTTTAAACGGTATAGAATGTATTTTTTTACAACCACATGCCCATGACCCACATCCACGTCTTAATTTAATAATATTTAATTTAGCTTTTCTAATAGCTCTTTCTCTTGCAGGTACTGTTTCTTTTGCTTTTGAGAATCCAAGACCTAAGTATCCATTTTGATTTCCTACAATAGCCATTGTTGCGAATTTAGGTTTATTTCCTTCTCTTGTTTTCTTTTGAGTTTGTCTCCAAATACTTCTTTTTCCACCACCAAATTTACCTTTTGATTGACCAATAGATATTAAATCTGTTTGTAAATCAGGAAGTAAAGCATCAACTATTTCTGCTTCAAGGATTTTATGACCTTTATCTAGAATTTCATCTAATGTGATGTCTCCTTTTTTTGCTTTTTTACCTAACTCTGTTTTAGGTATCCAAGCTTCTTTATCGAATTCTCTTCTTTCTGGTTCTCTTCTTTGTTTATTCTTTTCCATTTTTACCTTCTAAAATTTTATTTTTAATTTCTAAAAAATGTTTTTCAAAATCTTCTGGATTGAAATTTATTTTAGTATAATTTGAAAATTGTTTTTGGTATTTTTCTTGATCTTCTTTTAATAAAGTTGCATATTTTGCAATATGTGTTCCTTTAATTCTTTCTTCTGAAGGTGCTACTTTTTCAATAGATAATTTTATTCCTGAATCATTAATACCTTTTACAGCTGCGAATATAATTGAACCATTTATTTTTCTATTAAATCCTATATCAACTACAAATTCTGTTATTTTTTTATTTTTTAATTTATTCCCACACAACAAACCAGTTAGATATGCTGAAGGTAAGTTATTAAGTTGAGGTTTCCACCCATATTTCTTTAATTCTCTTGAATGTGTTGATAATAAGATGATATCTCCTGTTGGTTTATAATCTATTAATTGAATTACAATATTTTTATTGGATTTTCTAATTACTAATCTAGGTTTTCTAGATTTTAAAAGAGTTAATCTCTTCTTATAATTAGTTAAACCTTTGATTTTCCTTTTGTATTGTGCTATTTTCATTTTTTAATGAATCCTTGTTCTGTTATGTATAATTTAATATGTCTTCTACTTCTGAAGAATCCACCTTTAACTCTATTTCTTAAAAAAGTATAATCTTTTGATTTTAATTTTGGTTTTAATTCTGTTAGTAAGTTTCTTTGAGCTCTTACTTTTGAGATCCATGCTTTTTTCTTTGGTAATCTTGCTGTTTGTTTACCTTTTCTGGAACCATATCCTTTTCTTCTTCCTTTTGCTTTTTGTAATTTTAATTTTCTAGCTCTTACTTTTGAAACTCCTCTTTTTGGTTTAGATTTGATTATCCCTTGAGATATTAAAGATCTAATATCTGTTCTTGTAATTGCTTCTTTTATTTCTGCAATTTTAGATGGATCTAAGTAAATCCTTTTGGATCCTGCTTTTAGCACTTTGGATGCTATTTGTTTTTGGTTTTTTAATCTCATTGTTTTTTAGTTAAGAGTTTATCTTTCTCCTTTTTCTCTTGTTCTTTTGTTTTCTTTTCTTCTTTTTTTGGTTTTTTTGATTCTGATTTTTTCTTTTCTGCTTCTTTTTTCTCTGATATTTTTTTCTTCTTTTGTTTTCTTTCTTCTAATATTTTTTTAATATCTTCTATAGTTTTTTTAACATCTTTTACATTTGCTAATTTAATATTTGAGGAACTTGCTTTTTCTAAAATTTGTAATCTGTTTCTTGATCCAACTTTTGCTACTTTAGGGATGCTTGTTTTAAGATCTACTTTTTCTAAATCTTTTAAATTATGAACTAAAATTTCTCTTAAACCATCTTTGTTAAGATATTTTACTAATCTTGGAGATGAATAACCATGAGATGGTGTTTTTCTATGTCCTTTTTTATTTAATCTTGATTTTGATTGTAATCCTTTTGGTCTTCTCCATGTTTTTTTTAATTTGGATAGTTCAGACTGTTGTCTAATAAAATTAGGTTTTTTCTTTTTATTTTGTTCTCTAATATCTAATAATGTTTCTATATTCATATTTCTTTACCATCCTTGGAAATTAAATAAATACCTGATTGGAATACTCTTTTATCAAAACTTCTTCTGTTTCTCTTACATACTTCTTCTATCTTTGATGCTGTTTGACCAACAAGTTCTTTGCTAACTCCTTCAACAGTAATCTCTTCACCTTCTACTTTTACAGAAACAGTTTCTGGAAAGTTTACTGTTCTTGGTTTTTTTTCTCCATAAAAATTTTTAATTATTAATTCATTATTCTGTACAGAAACGTTCATAGGGAAATGTCCTGAACATATTTTTAGTTTGTATGTGAATCCTTCTTGAACACCTTTAACCATATTTTTTATGTGTGCTTTGAATGTGTTAGTCATTGTTTTTTCTCTTTTTGTTGCTTTTTTAGAGGTTAAAATAATAGCATTATCTTTTTGGGAGATATCTACTCTTGGATGAACTAATCTTCTTTCTATTTCTCCTTTTTCTCCTTTTAATTTTATTAAAGATTTATCTATTTCAACAGTTACTTTTTCAGGTATTTCGATTTGTTCATTAATGTCGAGTTTCATTAGTACACATAGGCTAATAACCTACCCCCTAATCCTTTTTGTTTAGCTTCTATACTTGTCATTAAACCTTTCGGAGTAGAGACTATTAAGAAACCAAGTTCTTTAGATGGTAAGAATCTTTTTTCAAATTTTTCAAAACCATCTTTTTTAACACTGAAATGAGGTCTTATTACACCTATTTTATTAATATTGTTAAGTAAATTTAATTTAAGTATTTCATAAGTTCCTTGGTTAATTACTTCAAAGTCACCTACATATTTTTCTTTATTTAATAATTTTAAAACTTCTTTTATTAGTTTAGATGCAGGCTTTATAGTACACTCTGTCTTAGCTATCCTTTCACAATTCATAATGTGTACCAACATATCCGATAATGGGCTATTTAGTGTCATTTTTACGAGTATTTTTTAAATCCTAATTTCTTTGCTGAATCTCTATAACATTGCCTGCATAGATTGATTCCATATTTCCTAATATGTCCTTTGATTCTTCCACATCTTCTACAAGGTCTTGTAGATACTCCAAATGTTCTTTTTTTTGGAGAGTTATGTTTTATAAACTTAGCTAACTTTACTGGTTTACTTGTTAGTTGTTTGAAAACTTTCTTATAATTACTATAACTCATCTTCATCTCCTAAGTTTGTTTTGAAATTTTCTTTCATAAAATCCATTGTTTCTTGTTTTGATATTCTATGTTTGATTGGGATCTTAGAAGGTCTTATTCTTCTATTTTTTAGACTAAAACCAGGCCTTTTTAATGTTACTGAAACACTTAAACCAATAATTCCTAGTTCAACATCATATTTTGAATCTGGGATTTTGATGTATTCATCTATGCCAAAAGATAAAGTTCCATCATCAAAATGGGATTTTGTTAATGTATTTTCAATAGCTTCTAATAATCTTTTTAATAATTTTGTTGCTTTTTCTCCTCGTAAAGTAACTTTAGCTCCAATAGGTAACCCTGGTCTGATATCAAAAGTAGGAATTCTTTTTTTTGCTAAAGTTTTTATAGGTTTAGCTCCTGTTAATGATTGCAATAAAGTTAAAGTTTTATTTATTCTCTCTTGATCATTACCTAAACAAACATTAACTGTTACTTTTTCCATTGATATTTGCTTCATTTTCATATTGAAATTATTGGTTTATCTTTGCCAATTACAAATGCGTATTCTTTTAATGATTCTAATTTATCTTTACCTATTTTGAAAATAACTTTATCTTTTTGAGAACCTTTAGATTCTTTAATAGTTTCAAAATTACCTACTTTACCTACATTTTTTCCGCTTGTTAAGTAAATAATGGAACCTTTTTCTAATTTTAGAATGTCTGATTTTTTAGTAGATAAGTTAAAAACAATTGTATCTCCTGTGTTGTATGTATCTTTATCAACTAAGATATTTCTTCCATCATCTAAATTTATTTGGATTTTATTCTTTTTTAATAATTTTTTATTGATTATTTTAGATAATTTAAGATCTGCTTCTTTTTTATCAATAGAGTGTATTGTTAATTTTCCTTTTGTGTTAAATAAAACTCTGAAGTACTTGTTTATTTTTGGAATTTCAATAACATCCATTAAAGAAACAGGATATTTTTTATCTGATACTGGTTTTTTATTTACTAAAACATCTTTTTGGTTTAAGATTTTTCTAGTTTCTCTTGTTGTTTTTGTTATTTCTAATAATTCTTTTAAGATTATATTAATTGGCATAGTCTTATCTAACGTATGACCTGCAGGATTTGGTCTTGTTACAAATTTAGTTTTTTTTCTTGGTATCGGCCATGTCTTTGGCGCTGCTAACCTTTTTATGTGTCTTTTTGTCATTTTTCTTTTCCAATAATTTTTGTCTTTTTTTATCTGTTAAATCTAATTCCAATACTAGTAAATTAGATGGGTGTATTGGGTATGGTACTTTTGTTCCATCTTTTTTTAAATTATGAATATTTTCTATGAAAATTTTTCTTTGTTTTGTGTTAATTTTTTCTATTTTTCCTGTTTTATTCTTGAATTGTCCTCTCATAAGTTTTACTCTATCTCCTGTTCTAATTTTGATACTTCTTCTTTGATATTTTGTTCTTAATTCTTTTGATAAGTGTGAGGATATGAATTTTCTTTGAATATGTAATGGAGCATTAGCTATGTATTTTCTTTGTTTTCTTGGTTGTTTACTTGAATTCCATTCCTTTGAAAATTGTTTCTTCATTTTTATACCACAATACTAGCTACTTTTGATATTCCTGGCCATCTATCTGCTGCTTCCTTTGCAATTGGGCCTTTGAAAATAGTACCTCTTGGATTTCCTTTTTCATCTTTTAAAACTACTGCTGAATTATCTAAAAATTTGATTCTTGTTCCATCTGGTCTTGAATATTCTTTTTTTTGTCTTACAATAACTGCAGGAACTAATTCTTTTCTGATTTCTTTTATCCCCTTTACTACTGAGACTACTACTAGATCTCCAACACCTGCTGATTGAGGTCTTTTTTTAACTGTTTTGAGATTTTTAACTGATATCAATTTGACTATTTTTGCTCCTGAATTATCACAAGTTTGCATTGTTGTTCCTATAGGTAGACTTCTTTTAACGTTAGATGGCATTGGTTTCATTTTAGTACCTCTGTAACAACAAATGATTTTGTCTTACTTAATTTTCTACATTCTTCGATTTTTACCTTATCTCCTTTTTTGGCATTTATACATAAAGGATTATATGCTTTTATTTTTGTTCTTCTTTTTTCATATCTTTCATATTTAGGTAAAGAAAATAATCTTTGCCAAGTTACAGTAACTGTCTTATTTGCTGAATCACTGATTACTGTTCCTTCAAATACTCTTCCTCTAGTACTTAGTTTTCCATGAATTGCACATTTTGGATCATTGCAGTTTTCACTAGTTGATTTCTTCTGTGTTTTTTTTGTTTCTTTCATTTTTTTAACCTATCTTCTGGTCTTCCCAACAACAATTTTCCTTCGATTTGGATTTTTTGTTTTGGGAAGTCAAATTTTGATTGACTTTTGATCATTTTTTTTATGATCTTATTTTTTTCTATTGTGAACATATTTTTGGTTTCATCTACGATTTTTCCTTTTAATCCGATCAATGATTTGTTTTTTGATTGGATGATTTCTGTAGTCGAACCTATTAGTTCTGATTTTACAAATTTCTTTTTTTTCATTTCAATTGGATATTGTGTCTGGTGAAAAACCTAAGGCAATTAACTCTTGTTTTACTGTATCTCTATGATCTCCTTGTAATTCTATTGTGCCTTTCTTAGCTGTTCCACCACATGCGAACTTTGATTTTAGTTTCTTTGCTAAATCTTTAAGGTCTATTTCTTTTTCGTCTATGCCTTCGATGATTGTGGTTAATTTTCCAAATCTTCTTTTGGCAACCTTAATTTTGATTCTCTGTGTTTCTTTTGCTATAGTTTCACATACGCAAAGTTCTATTGGCAACCCACATTTTTTGCAGATATTACTCATGCTTTTTCTTTTAAAACCTCCTTATTTATATGATTAATACGAGCGATAGTTCTTCTAACTTCTTTTGTTCTTCCTGGATTTTCTGGAAGGGTTCCTTTTGAAATTTGAGCCTTTATTTTAACTAGTTCTTTCTTAAGTTCTACAAATTTAGTTTGTAAATCTTTTTTACTCATTTCCCTTATCTGTTTTGGTCTTAGTATTGCCATCTTTAACTTCTTCCATTTTTATTGTTTTTTCTATAATCTTATCAGGTAATTCTACATCTGGTGTTAGGATGCTAACTTTGATTCCTACTGCACCTGATTTTAAATGTGCTGTTGTTTTACATTTTTTAACGAATGATTCTGAAATATCTCCTGATTTTTTTAAGTATCCTGCATAAAATCTCCAGGTTCTTGATCTTGAACTCGGTATTTTTCCTGAAATAACTATTTCTGCTCCTGTTGCTCCACCATCCATCATTTGTTGTAATGCTTTGTATCCTGTGGCTTTGAATCTTTTTGGTCCAAATCTTTCTAAAACATAAACAACTCTTTCTGCAACTGCTTGTGGATTTAAAGATGGATTATCTACATCAGCTATCTCAATTTGAGGATTTTCCATTTTGAATTTTGTTTTTAAAACTTCAGTTAATTTTTTGATATTTTCTCCTTTTCTTCCAACCATTAATCCTGGTCTTGAAGTGTAAATTATTACTTTTTCACCTAAAGGAGTTTTTTGAATTTCTATGTGACTATAACCTGCAGTACCAATTTCATTTATGATGAATTCTTGAATTTTGAATTCTTTTAAATTATGACTTACAAATTTTTTCTCTATCATTTTTTAACTTCCTTTTTTTGTTTTACTTCTTTTGGTTTAGTTTCTTGTTTTATTTTCTTCTCTTCTTTTTTTGGTGTTTTCTTTTCTTTTTTCTCTTCTATTTCTTTAGCTCTAATCTCAACATGTGTTCTTTTCATCTGTCTTCTTCTTTGTCTTCCAGAATGAAATTGTGTTGAACCTTTGCATGCGGATGCATATGTTATTAGTAAATTTGTACTTAAATTCTTAAATTCTGCATTTGATTCTAGACTATTTAACAAATTTATGAATGCTTGTGATGTTTTTATTGGATATCTACCTGGACCAATTCCTGGTTTGTGAGGTAGATCTTGATTGAATTTTTTAAATGGTACAGCTATTTTTTTCTTTAACACATTTTGAAGTTGTGTTTTAGCTTTCAATGTAGTTTTATTTTTTATAAATGAACATACTTCAACTGCTTGCTTTCTGGAAATAGGTAGGTTCCTTGCAAGTACTTTGGCTGTATTTTCTGATTTCATTTTTTAGCTGTTATTGCGGCACTAGATTTTGTAGCACCTACTCCTGGAGCTGAATGTTCAATTCGTTTTCTTGTTAATGATAATTCTCCTAAAAATCTTCCAACCATTTCAGGTTCTATTTTTATAGGCTCAAATGATTTACCATTGTGAATATGAATTGTTAGATCTATCATATCTGGCATAACTACCATATCTCTTGAATGTGTTTTTATTATTTTTTTGTATGTTCCTAATTTTGTTTTTTTAATTTTTTCTAGTAATTTTTTTTGATTATC
>NZCS01000022.1 GCA_002688325.1 archaeon | reverse complement strand
TTATAAACCTTTCTATTGTTTGTTACTAATTAGTGGTTTAACTTTTATTAATAAATTTTTAAGATTTGCAAATTTTAAGTATTCTAAGGCTTGGTCATAATCTAACCATTTGTAATCTAGATGTTCTTCTGAGATTGTTACAGATTCTGTTGAAGTTTTTGCTAAAAACATAATAACTTCTTTTGAGATTAAAGATTTATCCCATTTGTAAATATAATTTAGTTTTTCTTTGAAGTTTAAAAATTCTAAATCTTTGATTTTTGTTTCTTCTTCTGTTTCTCTGATTGCTGTTTCTTTTTCAGTTTCATTAAGTTCTATATTTCCTTTTACAAAACCCCAATATCTTTTATATTTTAGAAGTAAAAATTTGTTTTTGTTAAAAATAACTACTCCTGCTGATTTTTCGGTTTTCATGTTAAAAAGAAATTATAGATGTTATAAAAAGGTTGTTATACTAGATCTAATGTAAATTCAGTTATACTTGCTTCTTTTGCTTGTTGATGATATGATTGTGCTCTTTGTGGATTTAATCTTTCTAAAATATCTAGTTGATTTATTGCTTCTTGATAATCTCCTGCGGCCCCATATCTTGTTGCTAATTGTTCTCTTATTGAAATTTCATCTCTTCTGTCGTTTGGAGAAAGTTTTTGAAGTCTTTTAGTTAAGTCATTTATTTTTGCTAAATTTTCTTGAAATAAGTAATCATCTTCCATTTTATTAGTAAAGTTAGAAAAATATTTAAAGTTATCTATATAGGTTTTGGATATGGTAAAAATATGTTTAGGCATTGAAAGTACAGCACTTGATTAAAGCTGAGATACTTTCGGTGTTGGAATAATAACAAGTAAAGGTAAAATATTAGCTAATGTTAAAGAGAGTTATATAACTGAAAAAGGTGGTATAATTCCTATTGAAGCTGCTAAGCATCATGAAATGGTTAAGTATGATGTGTTAGAGAAAGCATTGGAAGAAGCTAAGTTGAAGTTAGAAGATATAGATTTAGTTAGTTTTTCAAATAGTCCTGGTTTAGCTCCTTGTTTGAAAGTTGGAATGGAGTTTGGTAAAGAAATAAGTAAAAAATTGAAATGTAAATTAATACCTGTAAATCATTGTTTAGCTCATTTAAGTATTGGAGAATTGGTAACTGGTGCTAAAGATCCTGTTTTTTTGTATGCTTCTGGTGCTAATACTCAGATAATTGCTTATGAAGGTGGAAGATATAGAGTATTTGGAGAGACATTAGATATGGGTACTGGAAATTTTATAGATAATTTTGCAAGGTATTTAGGTTTAGGTTTTCCTGGTGGTCCTAAGATTAGTGATTTAAGTAAGAAAGGAAAATATATAGAACTACCTTATGTTGTTAAAGGAATGGATATTAGTGTGAGTGGTATATTAACTAATTTAAAACAAAAATATGATAAAGGTGTTAAGAAAGAAGATTTATGTTATAGTTTACAAGAAACTGTTTTTGCAATGTTGATGGAAGTAAGTGAAAGAGCAATGGCACATTGTGATAAAAAAGAATTGTTGTATGGTGGTGGGGTTTGTTGTAATGATAGGTTGCAGGAAATGGGTGAAATAATGTGTAAGGAAAGGAAAGGTAAATGTTTTATTCCTGAAAGAAGTTTATTAGTTGATAATGGTTTAATGATTGCATGGCAGGGTTATTTAGAAAGAGAGAGTAATAAGAAAATTGATTTTGATCCTAGGTTGAGAACTGATGATATAGATGTTACTTGGAAATAATTTTTAGGAAAAGAAAATAATGTTGTAACTGGTTCGCTTTGCTCACGAAGTTAAATCAATTCTTAATTAGTAATATTATTCTATCTCTACAACCTTTCCATTTTGGATTCCCCATTCTGGATGAAATTCAATTCTATAGTCTTCTGGATCGAAAATTTCCCATTCATCACCATACAGTAAATTACGTTTTGAATGGAAATTTATTAATTTTGGGTCTGATTCAAAATAAACTAAATCAGTCTCTCTTTTTCTTGAACTATTAATCATAATATATTCACCACAGTTATTAAAATTTAAGTTTCTATCTAAACCTATTTTGGTTATATTGGGAAATGGTGCTCTTCCTTCTTCATCTAAAGGTAAACCTTGACAAACAAAAAACATTTTATTTGCTAATATACTCCATTTAGAGGGATAAAATAATGAAGTAAATTCTTCTGTTATAGGTATATAATCTATTCCTTCTACTGCATCTTCAAAAGATTTTGGTGTTGTTCTTGGAAACTCTACATGAGGATAAACTTCTCTAGCTATGTCTGTAATCCATTTCCATCCTTCATTTGTTACATTCTCATCAGCATAATAATTGGCAACTAAAAATTCTTGATGATATCCTTTTTCTATTCTTCTTTTATCAATTTCTTTTGTATCTGCACCATATAAAATTGCTAATGGTGTAAAAGGATCTGGACAAAATAAGGAACATCCCTCATCTGAAAAAGTATCATGTTCTAATCTACTTTTAAGATCCCAATCAGAATTTCCCCACGGATCAGCCATACTAGATTCAGGAATACTAATTTTTGTGTCTCTTTTTGTATAACATTCATTAAATGTTCTTATGAATTCTTTAGTTTCATCACTAATTCTTCTATCTACTTTAATCCCGCCAATATACTCAAATTCTATATCTTCTAACATTTTAACTCCATTTATTATTACTAAATAACAATTCCAAGAATACTTAAAGAAGTGTAGTAAGGTATCTTACAACATTTAGAAAGATTTAAATAGTAAGTAATATTGGTATTTAATATGCAAAAAGAACAATTAGAGAAAATTGGATTGGGTCCAAATGAAATAAAATGTTACTTTTCATTACTTAAAATTGGGTCTTCTTCAGCTAATGAGATCTCTAGACATTCTGGGATACATAGAGTTTCTGTTTATGATGCTTTAAGAGGTTTAAGAGAGAAAGGATTAATTAGTCAAGTAACAAAAGAGAATAAATTACTCTTTGAAGCTGGGAATCCAGAAAAAATCTTAGATATTGTAAAAGAGAGAGAAGAAGAATTAAAGAATATAAAATCATTTATCCCTGAATTAATATCGGAATTTAAAACAGAAAAGCAAAAACAAGAAATTTATAGTTACAAAAATGTTGCTGGGATAAAAACAGTATTGCAAGAAATGCTTAAATCTAAAACAGAAATACTAGATTTTGGAGCTGAATACAAAGTAAAAGAATTTTTACCTTATTATTACAAACATTGGGATAAAGAAAGAGTTAAGAAACAAATTAGAATGAAGATTGTAGCAAACATTAGAATAAAACCAGTTAAAATTCCTTTAACAAAAATTAAATATGTTCCTTCTGAATTTAATTCTTCTGTATCTACTTATATCTTCGATAGTAAAGTTGCTTTAATTATGTGGGTTGATAATCCTTTAGGTGTTATTATAGAGCATAAAGAAGTTTATGAATCTTATAAAAATTACTTTGAATATTTATGGAAAATAGCTAAAACTTAATTTTTCTTTTTTTACAGTTAAACCGTTTCAGCAGTTATAATCTTAATTTCTTCTATTGGTTTGTCATTAGCATCTGTTTTTGCTTTTCCAATTTTATCAACAACATCTTGTCCTTCAATTACTTTTCCAAAAACTGGATGTTTATCATCTAGGAAATTATTATCTACTAGATTAATGAAGAATTGAGAACCTCCTGTATTTGGTCCTGCATTTGCCATTGAAATTGTGTATTTATTATTTTTATTATTATCTGTGAATTCATCTTTTATTGTATATCCAGGTCCTCCTGTTCCAGTTCCTGTTGGATCTCCTCCTTGTATCATGAAGTTAGATATAATTCTATGGAAGATAACTCCGTTGTAGAATCCTTCTTCTGTTAATTTTTTGAAGTTTCCTGCTGTGATTGGCATGTCTTTATCTAATTCTATTTTTATGTCTCCTTCTGTTGTTTTTAGTAAAACTGTATTTTTTTCTGACATTTTGTATATTCCTCCTATGATTAAGATTAAAATTATTGGTATTATGAAATAAAATATCTTTTTCATTTTGGTTAAGAAAATTTAGAGTAGTATTTAAGGTTTGTTGTAGTTAAATTTATAAATGGTGTTTATAGGGTGTTTTTATGGCAGATAGAGATTTAGAAGGAATGTTAGATGAGAATTATGACGGAATAGTTGATGTAAGTTGTATATATCCTGTTATAGAATATGTTAGAACTCATGAAGATGTTGAAGATGAAGAAGTTGTGTTTATTAAAAGATTAACAAAAGTTTGTTCTCATATAATAAGAAGAAATAAGTTTAATGAAAATGATTTAAAGAGGATATATGGATTTAATTTAACTGGTGCTGAAAAAATAAGAAGAATATATGAAGAAAAAAGAAGACTTGTTTGGGCATCTCATTTTTTAGGTCATGCTGCAGATGCTGCTATTAATCTATTTAAAAAAGGTGGAAAAAGCGAATGGTGTGAAAAAGCATATAAATGTAGAGAAGATTCTAGTAAATTAAGTGAAGACGATGCTTATATTTCTTTTTGTTATGGTTTTATGGGAGAATCTGCTGAAGCAATGTTTGAAATAACTGGAAAGGATGAATGGAAAAATGAAGCATTAAGATGTTATACTTTATTTTTAGATTATAATAGGAGAAATTTTGATCCAAGAATGGAAGAAACAGTTTCAAGAGTTAAAGATGAATTTAGTAAATTACTTAGTGCTTAGGATAATATCTTATGTATTTTGATGGAATGTAATTTCTTTTTGGTATTTTATATTCTTTTTTTGTTTTTGGTTTTTTATGTGTTATTGAACAAGATCTGTAATTACAAGTGGTTCTTGGTATTCTATCTATTTTGTAATGTTTACTATGTCTGTGATTTTTAGATTTTTTATATTTGTTTTGAATTGCTTTTTTGTATCTGGATACTGGTTTATAATTAGTTCTGTATTTTGGATATTTAGAGTAATGTACTTTAGAACTAGTAATTCTGTATGTTGGTTTAGAATATTGTTTTTCTATGATTTTTTCTGTAGTTTTTATGATTTGTTTTTCAATTATTTTTGTTTGTTGAGTATTTTGTGAATTAGCAGAAGTTAATAACATGAATGGTATTAAAGCTATAATAATAACAGCTAGTACTAAGAATATTATTTTTAAGATATTTCTCATTTTGTTATTGTAAAGTTAGAAAAATATTTAAATCTAACTGTTTTGAAAAGAAAGATATATAAAGTTTTAATTGTTTTTAGAGAATATGAAAAAGGTTGAGTTAATTAAAAGAAATACTAAAGAAATTCTAAGTGAGAATGAATTAAAAGAAGTTTTGAAAAAGAAGAAACCTGTTGTGTATTTAGGTGCTGCTATAACTGGAAGTCCTCATGTAAGTTATTTTTCATGGATTTTGAAAATGAGTGATTTTTTGAAGGCTGGTTTTAAGGTTAAAATATTATTAGCTGATTTACATGGTGCTTTGGATAATACTGGATGGGATGTTTTAGAGAAAAGATATAATTATTATAGTAAAATTATTCCATTAATGTTTAAAGCTATTGGTGTTGATAGTAAAGGTATAGAATTTGTAAGAGGTAGCAGTTATCAGTTGAAAAAAGAATATATGTTTGATGTTTTGAAAATGAGTACTTTTGCTTCTGTAAGAGATTGTAATAAAGCTGCTTCAGAAGTTGTGAAGTTTGGTGATAATCCTAAGTTAAGTGGTTTAGTTTATCCAATAATGCAAGCTTTAGATGAGGAATATTTAGGAGTAGATGTTCAATTAGGTGGTTTGGATCAAAGGAAAATTATGGTATTTGCAAGAGAAAATTTAGAAAAATTAGGATATAAAAGAAGGGTTGAGGTAATGCTTCCTATTTTACCTGGTTTGATTGGTGAAAAAATGAGTTCTTCTGATGAGAAAAGTAAGATTGATTTGTTGGATAAAGAAGAAGAAGTTAAGAAGAAAATAAATGGTGCTGATTGTGTTAGTGGAGATTCTAATAATGGGGTAATGGCTTTTTTGAAATATGTTATTATGACAATTAAAGAGGATAGGAAAGAGAAGTTTGTTATTAAAAGAGATGAAAAATATGGTGGAGATTTGGAATATAGTAAATATGATGAAATTGAAAAAGATTTTGTTAGTAAAAAATTACATCCTTTAGATTTGAAGAATGGTGTTAGTGATGAGATTAATGAATTGTTAAAAGTTTTTAAGAAAAAAGATTTAGAGAAGTTGAAAAAGTTAGCTTATTGATTTTTAACTGTTTCTACAACTAACTTGTTTTCTTCTGGATGAATATAGGCTGATTCTCCTTCTTTTAAATTTAAAAAATCTACTATCCTCTTAGGTATTCTAACTGCTAAAGAATTTCCTGTTCTTGCAATTTTTGTTTTCATTTCTAAACCCCAAATTCCTTTTTGTTTTGCAATCTTTTCTATTTTTTTCATATTTATGCTGTCTATGAAAGATTCATTACAAGAATTACATATCTCTGCTGGAAATTCTCCTAAATAAATTCCAAACATGTATTCTTTTACTTTTTTCTTTTCTAATTTTCCTTTATTACATACTGGGCATTTCATTTCTTTCACCTAGGTTTAACTGTTATTATATAATAAGTATCATTTATTTTTTTATAAACTACACAATAATATCTGTAGTGTGATAATATTTTATTTGGTTTTTGTAGTTCTTTGTTTCCTTTTTTTATTCCTTCTATAACCTCATTATCTGATATTCCTCTAAAAATCATCTGCTTTCTAGCATGTTTTGTGTACTTTATAATCAATTATAACACCTGTGATTACATGTAAGTATTAATAGTATTTAAATGTTTTGGATTCTAGAAATTGTTATTTTGGGTTCTGCAAGTTCTGTTCCTAAGGTTGCTTGAATTTTTATATTATTAATTGAAGTTGATAAAATTGGTGTGTCTTTGGAAACTTTTTGTTCTGCTTTTTTTGCTATTTTTCTTATTAAATTATTTAATTCTTGTTCTGTTTTGAATTTAATATTTGTTTGTAATTGTCCTGCGATTTTATGGTTTATTAGAACTGGATCTTGTAATGATATACTAATTGTTTTTATATTGTTATCGCAGATTAAAGATTCTATTTTTCCATAACCAACTGAATCTCTTATTAAGTAATATTTTATTTTATGAATATTTTCTTCTGAAACTGTTAATTTATTTTTTTTAAGAAGTTTTTTTATTCTTTTTTCTAAGAAATTGTGATGAGTTATTTTATATGGATTTTTTTGAATTAAATCTTTTAAAGATAATCTTACTTCTTGTAATATGTTTTTTTCTATTGGAGTTAATTTTGGTTCGTGTAATTGGTATGTATCTGAAACATCTGCTGTGGATAGTGTAAATTGAGATGTAGTGATAATGGGATATTTTTTATGGATTAATTCTGGTGATGGTTGTTTTAGGGTTGGTTCTGGTAAAGGTTCTAGTTTAATAGAAGGTTGATATTCTTGAGGAGTTTGAAATTGTGTTGCTTGTATTTGTGGAGTTTTTGGTTTTGAAGTGATTTTCTTTGCTAATTTTTGTATATCTTTGAATTCTTTGTGGATTTTATGTTTTTTTAAAGAAGATTTTAATCTTTTATTAATATAGAATGTTAAAATTCTTTTTGCTAAGATATTGTCTTTATCTATCATTTTAGAAATGGTGATTGGAATGTGGATTGAGGTTGAATTGGTTTTTGTATTGGTTGAGGTTGAACTTTAGGTTTTAAGTCTTCTCTTAAGTAAACTTCGAATAATCTTAATGTTTTTGCAATTGCTTTGTTTTGTCTTTCTAATTTATCTAGTTTTTCTACAATATTTCCTATAGATTCTGGTTCTTGTTTTGTAACTTCTTTAGATGCAGTTTCAAAAATTTTAACTAATCTTGTTAGTTTAGTGGTTACATCTGTTAATTTAGTTTGTAATAATAAAGAATTGCTTAATACTTGTTCTAGAAGTTCTTTTTGGGTTACACTCTTTTTTTTAGGCATGATAGTTAATATATAAAAAGTTATATAAAAAGTTATTGGTTTATAACTGTTTAAGATTGATCTCTTTGCATTAATTCTACAACTTTATCTGAAAGTGTTTGATGTTCTATTAATGGTTTAGCAAAGAAAGAATCATAATCAACTTCTTCTTGAAGTCCAAAAGTTTCTGGAAATGTTTGTTCTAAATATGTTGAGAATATTACAACAGGGATATTTCTTCTATTTAATTCTTTAATTAAAGGTAACATCGGAGATTCTTTTTCTCTATCTATAAATTCATAAATACGTGGTTCAACTACTGCACACCCATATTTGGTTGTTTCTAGAAGTTCTCCAGCAAGTTGTGGTGTTTCTGCACAATCAGCACTTATTCCTAATCTTGAATCTACTTCTATTCTATAAGGACGTACAGTTTTTGGTTTGTCTACAAATAATACATTTTTCATTTACATCATTCCCGGAGGAGGCATTTGTGGCATTTGACCTTGTTCTGAAGCAGATGAAGCTATGATATCATCAATTCTTAAGATTAATTCTGTAACTTCTGAAGCAGATTTGATTGCTTGTGTTTTAATTTTCAAAGGTTCTATGATTCCTTCTTTCCATGCATCAATAACTTCTTTTTTGAAAACATCTACTCCTGCCCATTTTTGATTTTCATCATGTTTTGCTTTTAGTGTTGTAATAATATCAATAGGATCCATTCCTGCATTTTCTGCTAGTGTTTTTGGAATAACTTCTATAGCTTCTGCAAATGCTAGAACTGCTAATTGTTCTCTTCCTGATAAGGAATTTGAATATTCTCTTAGGCCTTTTGCAACTTCAATTTCTGGAGAACCTGCTCCTGCAACTATTTTTTTATCTTTTAAAGAAGCTACAATATCTCCTAATGCATCTTTCATTGCTCTTTCTACTTCTGAAGTAACATGTTCTGTTCCACCTCTTATTAGGATAGTAACTGCTTTTGGATTTTTACATTCTTTAACATAAGTCATTTCTTCGTCTCCAATTTTCTTTTCTTCTACTATTCCTGCGTAACCTAGGTCAGATTCTTTAATATCATCTAAATTGTTTATGATAGAAGCACCTGTTGCTCTTGCTAATTTGTCTATATCTGATTTTTTAACTCTTCTAGCTGCGAAGATATTTTGTTTTGCTAGATAATGTTGAGCTATATCTTCTATTCCTTTTTGGCAAAAAACAACTGTAGCTTTTGAATTAATTATTTTATCTGTCATATCTTTTAAGATTGTTTCTTCTTGTTGTAAGAAATCTTGTAATTTTGTAGGGTCTGTGATTTGTATTTTTGTGTCTGTTTCTAGGTTTTTTATTTCAATTGCTGTGTCTAAAATTAATATTTTTGCTTCTTTTACTTTTTTAGGCATTGAAGAATGGACTCTTTCTTTGTCGAAGATAATACCTTGAATTAATTCTGAATTTTCAGTTGATTCTCCTGTTTTCTTTTCTATTTTTATATTGTCTATGTCTATATCTTCTTCTGCAACCTGTGTTACTGCTTTAACTGCAATTTCTGCTAAAATTTCTTTTGAAGCTTCTGCACCTTTTCCTGTCATTGCTGTAGATGCGATTTTTTGTAAGTTATCTGTATCTTGTAATGAAATAGGTTCTGCTATAGAGTTTAAGATTTCTTGTGATTTTTTAGCTGCTAATCTATAACCTTTTGTTATAATAGTAGGATGAATGTTTTTATCTAGTAAATCTTCTGCGTTTTTTAATAATTCTCCTGTTAAGACTACTGCTGTTGTAGTTCCATCTCCAACTTCATCTTCTTGTGTTTTTGCAACTTCTACAATCATTTTAGCTGCTGGATGTTCGATTTGCATTTCGTTAAGAATTGTTACTCCGTCGTTTGTTATTACTACATCACCTAAGGAATCAACTAACATTTTATCCATTCCTTTTGGTCCTAGAGTTGTTCTGACTGTTTCTGCGACTAGTTTTGCTGCTGCAATGTTGTTTCTTTGTGCGTCTTTACCTGTAGTTCTTTGTGAACCGTCTTGAAGAATAAATATTGGTTGATTTTCTTTCATTTTTTTAGATCTCCTTTTGTTAAGAAATAAGATTAAGTAGTTCTATTTAAAGATTGTGGTTTTTTTAGTAAAGTGCAGCTTCAGCCATTTGAGTAAAAGGATCTCTTGGATCTTCATATTGTTGACCATCTGTGTGGATGATTGGAAACCCAAACGCTGTAAGTAATTCTTCAAAACTTGGTGAAGGATTCCCAACAATTGCTATGCCTAAATAAGTGTGTTTTCCCTCTGTGTGTAAAAAAGCATTAAAAGAACGAATTTCTGTTCCTTCTGCAAAAGAAGGAGTTTTATAACCTATTGCTATTTTTCCTTCAAAATCATCAGGTAATAATCTTTCAAGATCTACTTGTTTGGTTCTTTTAAAATCAGAATCTCTAACTGCTAATATATCAATATCTCCAACTAGCACATTAGTATCTAACTGCCCTAATCTTTCTCTTATATCTTGAATAGAATATGATTCTCCTAGTTTGAATAAGTCTTTTATTTTAGGCATTTTATTATTGAAGTTTTATTTGGGTATTTAAAGATTTGTGTTTTTTTGGATGTTGCTAATTCAGAATAATAACAGTTAAATTTCACTCAAATTCCCTCATAAAACTTATCAAATCATTACCATCATCTAAATCTAAAAATTCTTCTTTATGAATCACAGGAGTTTCTGTTTTTGGTTTTTTCTTTTTGAAAATTATTAAATTATTTAATTCAAATAAATCAGCAAAGTCAAAGAATTCTTTAGATGGTTTATCTGTGGTTTTAGTTAAAATTATCTCATTTTTCTTTCTTGCAATTACATTAATTGGTAATTTATTAAATTCTGTAGAAGTAAAGCCTAAAGAATGATATTTTTTAGAAACATCTGAAAAAGAATCATAAAATATATCTGTTAGGTCAGAAGTTAGTAAGTTAATTTGTTGGAATATATCAGAACCTAGTATTTTTTCTAATTTAATTGCTTTATTTAAGGAAATATTAGAATCTTCTGCTTCATATTTAGAAATCATTCTTGATGATATAGATAATTTAGAAGCTAGGTTAGATAAAGAAAAATCTTTTTGTTCTCTTTTTTCTTTTAGTTTTTTTCCTATGATTTTGATTGCAAATCCTGATTTATTAGAATTAATGAATAAAGATTTAGAAAAGGAATTGTTAAATGTATTAAAATTAATTGTATTAATACCATATCTTTGATATACAACTTCATTTTGTAGTTTAAACCCTGCTTTTTGTGATAAAATTAAAGGAGAAGCTTGAATTACTTTTGCTAGTTTTTTCATTTCATTTATTGTTTCTATGGAAATAGAATTAGCATCTTCTAAGATTTTTATTAGTAAAACTTTAGAATCTTTTTTTGCAAGTAAATCAAAGGGGGTTTTTATGTTTTTTATTGTAAAATTATTTTTTAAGAGTAATAAAGAAGTATTTTCTATTAAATTTTTTTTCATAGACAGTTATATGTTGTTTAGATATATAAATTTTATGTGTGCTAAAAGATAATAATGTTTATTAATTAGTAAAACATGTAATTAATTATGGAAACTGGAATTAAGGTTTATGATGCTATGAGTAAAGGTGTTATGTTTGTTAATACAGAGAGCAGTTTGAAAGAATGTGCTAGTATGATGTTAAAAGAGAAAATTGGAAGTTTGGTAGTTAAGGATGGGATGGATTTAGTTGGAATAATAACTGAAAAAGATTTAGTTAGATGTTTAAGAGATGATAATATGAATAGGAAAGTAAGAGAAGTTATGACTAAAAATATTAAAACTATAGAACCTGAAAAAGATATTTATGAAGCTTTTAAGATGATGGGAGAGGAAAATGTTAGAAAATTACCTGTTGTTGATAAAGGAAAATTAATTGGTTTTTTAACTGAGAAAGATATTTTAAAAATTGCTCCTAGTTTGTTGGATTTGTTTTCTGAGAAGTTATTAGTTAGAGGAGATTAGGTTTTTATTTATTTTAAATTTAACTGGTAAAAATTGTTCTATAAGTTTTATATTTGTTTTTATATGGTTTGAAATTTTAGAAGTTTTTATTTTTCCTGATGATAAAGCTAGGTAAGGAAGTAATTGATCTGCAGTTTTGTGATCTATTGGTTGATTTTCTTTAATTAAATTATTAACAGCTTCTTCTGCAACTTTTTCAGAAGTTTTTCTTATTTCTCCTAAGGAATTTGAACCTTTGAAAGAATTTTCTGTTTTTATTGTTAATTGTATGCCAGAACCAGGATTTAGAGAAGGAACATATTTTATTTCTGTTAAAGGTTTTATTTTGAAATGTTCTTCTATTAAAGTTTCTGCTTTTTGAGCTTGTCTTTCTGCTACTGTTCGTAATGAAGATGAAGATACAGATAAGATATCTATTTCTTTTATTTTTTTATTTTCAGTTATATTTAATGGTTTTAATTTTGAAGGGAAAGTAGTTGCTTTAACTAAAGCTCCACCTTTTGGAAAAAAACCTTCTTTTATAATTTCTATTTTTGGATTATAGTTCATTTTAGATAGTAAAGGTAGTAAAATATTTTGTAAGAATGAAATAGGAGGGGCCCATTTTCCATATGTTGCACCACCTTGGATTGTTATTTCTAGATTATTTTTAGTTCCAATTATTAGTAAAGATTGTAAAACTAAACCAGTAGAACCTGCTGTAGAGATATTAACAGTTATGTTGTTTTTTTTAATTTTAGATGGAGTAAATACTACTTCTGTTGATCTTAATTTGTTTCCTTTTATTTTAGAGTCTGTTAGATCTTCAATTGCTTTTATTATTTGTAGATGTTGTTCTTTGATTCCTGGTTTTTCTCTTTTAGCTCTTATATTAGTCATTGTAAATGGTTTTTGAGTTAGAATTGATAGAGCTAAAGCAGTTCTAAGAATTTGTCCTCCTGCTTCTGAACCATCTATTTGTATCATATTTCTTCTACGAAAGTTTTACCATTTGCTCTACATTGTCTTGGGTAAGATTCCATAGCTGGATTTCCTGCTTTTACACACTCTTCGAAATTAGTTATACATACTCCTTTTTGAATATCGAATGCATTTACTTTTTTTGCTTGGTATGTATTTTGGAAAGTTTGTTGTACTGGATTGCATGGAGTTGTTATGCATTGAACATTAATTTTTCCACAAACAGGAGAATTAAAAGAATTATTCAAAAATAGTATTAAAGCTATTAAAATTATAAAAATAATTAGTTTTTTCATTTTTATTTTGAAGAGTTTTTAGTATTTATAATTTGTGTTATAGATAATTTTATATACAGATTAGTCTAAATAAAGTATATGAAAAAAGAGAAAGAAGATAAGAATGTTGTTGTTCAGTCAGCACATACAAGATTAGCAGGAATATTTGATTTAGATGAAGTTTTACAGGCTGGTTCTGGTAAATGTTGGGAAATGGGTTATTTTTGGAGTGAAACGGAACATACAGAAAAACAAAAAAGTAGTGGGGAAGAATTAACAATTGAATGGAATTGTTGGAAGAAAGTTGATAATTATTATAGATTTTATATAAATGTTATATTTAATATTTTAAGATACAATAAAGTTATAGTAGAGAAAGATGGAGAGAAAAAAGAAATGGGAAGGGGTGAGATTGAAATAACTGTTAAATCTGTTTTAGAGAAAGATTATAATCATATGTTTGATAAGAGTCCTATTGGTAAATTTATAAGAGTTTTGTATGAATTAATGGTTTTAAAGGATAGAACGAGTAGAATGGAAGGAAATTTATTAAAAGAAACTTATGAATTGAATGAAGTATTAAAAGAAAGTATAGGTCAAATGATTAGAGAAAATAGAAAATATTATTAATACGTAACCCTTTTTAGAAAAAAGCGTTAGCGGAAAAAAAGAACCTTTTTAGGAAAAACGTTCACGAAAGAAAAATAAAAGAGGAAAAATATGCCTGAAAAAGATTATGTGATTGTACCTTGGATGAAAATAAAACAGAGTTCTACTTTTAGTTTAGATGAATTGTATAAAATGATGTATTATTGGTTTGAAAGACATGATTATGTTTTTAAAGAGAAAGAATATGCAGAGCAAAGGACGCAAGGAAGTAAATTATATGAGATTAGATGGTATGCAGAAAGAAAAGTAACAGATTATATAAAATTTGTAATTGAGGTTGGTTTGTTTTTTAGTGGTATTAAAGATGTGGAAGTAGAGAAAGATGGTGGAAAGATGAAAACACAAGGTGGTACTGTTGAAATGAGGTTTTCTGCTCATTTAAGAAAAGATTATGAAGGTAATTGGGAAAGTAGTCCTGTTTTAAAGATGATTAGAGGGATGTATGATAAATATATAATAGGGAGTAGAATTGAAGGTTATGAAGATGATTTGTATGAAGAAACTTATGATTTGATGAATGAAGTTAAAGCGTTCTTAAATATGCATAAATTTGGGTGATTCTGCGAAAAGTTTAAATAAAAGTTATTTTTAACTGTTTTAAAGGTGATAGGAGAAGAAAATGATAGGATTTTTAGATTATGGAAAGTATACTTTGTCTGAAATAAAAGAGATTTTAACAGGAAGAAAGAGTAGCAATATAGGACTTAGAATTGGAGATGTAGAAGAATCAGTTAAATTGAAGGATATTAACTTAGATGATTTATTCCCTGATGGTTTTCAAGAACCAATATCGGTTACACAATTTGTTCCTATGGGTGGGGGTTTTGTTAGTCATACTCTTACATATAATCCTGATTTGGATAGGTATGTTTGTGATAGATCAAGATCTGATTTGTCTGGATTAGTGCCCTTATCTTGATATATGTCTGTGAACTTTTTCTTTTTTAACAGTTAAATTTAAACAGAAAGGTTTATATAGTATATTTGACTAGGAATTCTTAGGTTACGCCCGTTATGAGAATGCTCAAAGAGTAAGCGTTAAGCTGGCAATGAGCTTGAGAACAGTATTCCGGGCAACATTCATAATTAAAAAAGATAGAACAAGATCATATTTATTCAATCACGAATCATTTTATGTAAGAAAAGAGAATTGAAAGAGTAAAAAAACTTGTTCTATAAAAATTTATAAAATGATAGAAAATATCATTAGGGGGAAAGAAAATGGGAAAAATAAGTCCTGTATCATCAAAATATATAGTTCATACTCAAATCAAAGTGGATGGGGTTGTAGACAGACCAGACGTAATAGGAGCAATATTTGGTCAAACTGAAGGTTTATTAGGTAATGAATTAGAATTAAGAGAATTACAAAGAAGTGGAAGAATAGGTAGAATAGAAGTAAATTTAAACACAAAAACTGGAAAAAGTGATGGAGAAATCATAATTCCGAGTTCTTTAGATAAAACAGAAACAGCTATTATTGGTGCTGCTTTGGAAACAATTGAAAGAATTGGTCCATGTAATGCTAAAGTTAAAGTTCTTAAAATAGAAGACGTTAGAATAAGTAAAAGAAATTATGTTATAACTAGAGCTAAAGATTTATTGAAAAATTTAACAACTATGGTATTGCCTGATAGTCAGGAAATAACAGAAGAAGTTTCTCATTCTGTAAGAATGATGGAAGTTACAGAATATGGTAAAGATAAATTACCTGCTGGTCCTGGTATTGAAGATAGTGATGAATTAATTGTTGTTGAAGGAAGAGCTGATGTTTTGAATCTGTTAAAAAGCGATATTAAGAATTGTATATCTATGAATGGGACATCTGTACCTGAAACTATTAAAGAATTGAGTAAGAAGAAAGAAATCACTATTTTTGTAGATGGAGATAGGGGTGGAGATTTGATAGTTAAGGAATTAATGGGTGTTGCTGACATAGATTATGTAATCAAAGCTCCAGATGGTAAAGAAGTTGAAGAATTAGCTAAAAAAGAACTTCATAAAGCATTAAGGAGTAAAGTTGCTATTGAACAAGTTAAACCTGATTTGGAAAAAGTTAAGGTTGTAAGAGAGAAAAAAGTCTTTACTAAAAGAAAAGCAAGAATTCCTAGTAAAGATGGAGAAAAATTTAAAGGAATGTTAGGTGAATTAGTTGGAACTAAAGGAGCTTATATCTTAGATAAAGAAAGTAAGATATTAGGTAAAGTTCCTATCACTGAGTTGATAAATACTGTTAAAGGCATGACTGATGTATATGCTGTTGTTTTTGATGGTTTGATTGAACCAGAGATAATAAGAGTTGCTGAAGGTGCTGGATTAAAGTATTTAGTTGGTAGAGATACTAAAATGAAGATTATAAATAGTAGAATAAGTGTGTTGACAGGGAAAGATTTATAATTTTTCTTTTTTTTATTCTGTTAATAGTTCACCATTTAGAATAATTTCTAAGTCTTTAATTGGTCCTATTGTTTGTGTTATGTGTTCTACTGTGGCAGATCTATGATTATCTGAAGTTATAACAATTCTATATCCTGATTTATCTTCTTTTACTGAAGCATCAATACCTACTATTTTAAGTGCCTCACATGTTTCTTGATAAATTTGTTCCTCTTCGCTGCTATACATTTTATAATAAATTTAATGTTTAGATATATAAATTTTATTGTAATAGAAAATAATTTAAACTGTTAAAGTATTTTAGTTAAAATGGAAAAAAAGAGGTTATTAGATTTATTTTTAATTATTGTAGTGTTGTTAATTGTATTTGGTTTCTTTGGAGTTTTTAAAAAAACATGTGATAATGAAGAATGTTTTAGAAATGGTATTGAGAAATGTAAAAATTTAGTTTATTTTGAGAATAAAGATGGAAATTTGTTGAAGTATAGTGTTAGTAATCTATTTGGTTATTGTGTTATTGATATTAAAATGGAGAGAGTTAGAGGTGGTAGAGAAGTTGTTGATTTGTTAGAAGGTAAGGAGATGAAATGTAAGATTCCTAAGAAAGAATTAAGTGAAATAAATAGTAATATGGAAACTTATATTGGTTATTGTAATGGTGTTTTAAAGGAGAAAATGTATGAGTTTGTTTTGAAGAAAATGTATGGTGTTGTTATAGGAAATATTAATGATATTCTAGATGAAATAAAAGTGTAGGCATGTCCAAGAATGGACATAGAAAACAAATAAAAGTTAACCTTGAATCCTTCTTAACTTTGTTTTCTGTAAGCATTAATAATCATGATTAAAGCTGCTGCATTCCTGCCCTGACTTGGTTTTCAAAATTATCAACCCTGCAGGACAAAGCATCATAGTTGAAATCAAGACTCTTAAATGCAAACTATATTGCTTCCTGAACTTCAATCCCATCGTAAGTCGATTGATGGTAACAGGAGACGACTATCCTCCCGATCTAGCCTACGGAAATAATATATGTAAAATAGGTTTTTAAATGTAGTGTTTTTTAACAGTTAAACATTATTTTCACATTCATCTTGATAATCACAGAATTTACATTGCCATATTAATTCTTCATCTAATTTTGCTTCTGGTTCTGGTAGAACATTAGTAGTTAGATTAGAATGTGTTTTTACTAATCTATCGATAGCTAATTTTGCTTGTTCTTCATCATAATTAACTTCAAAGGTTTTTGATTTTAAAGAATTTTTTTCTAGGTAAATAATTAATCCATTATGGATTTTTTTAAAGTGCATGTATAGTTGTAATTGTAAGATATGTGATAAACTTGGTTTTTCTGTATATTGTAAAGAAGAAGTTGATTTTATTTCTACTAAATATAGTTTTTCATTAATATTTAATTTTACTATATTATCAATTCTTCCTGAGATTATTATATCATTTAATTCTAATTTGAAAGGAACTTCTGTGTCTATTAATTGAATATCTGGATTTTTAGAAGAATTTAGAACTTTGTTTACAAAATCATGTAGTAAATTTCCCATTTCAAAAATTTTAGATAATTCTTGATTTATTTCTCTTGGAATTTTGTAAGAATAGTATAACTTTCTTAAACAAGAACCAGTTTCTGAAGGGAAATATTTTCCAATCTGTTTAGGTCTTAATTCTTTTTTTAAATAGTTTGAAATTAGGGTGTCAAAATTTATCATAGAAGTTATATGTTTTGAAAGTTTAAATAGATTATTGAGGTAGAGTTAGTTGTTTTGGTTTAGTTCTCATATTTTTTAATGATTCTGGATTTGTTGGTTTTTCAATTGCTTTAACTGTTTCTGGTTTTCTTTCTTCTAAACTTGCAATCCATAATCCATTTGGTAGTCTTATTGGAGTTATATCAAAATTAGTATAAGTTTGTGGATTTTCTGGAAATTTATAATCAGTAAATGTTCTTGTTGTTCTTCCTTCTTGAATAGCAGGGACATGGTATGTATATTTATATCTATTACAATCTAAATCTTCTCCAGTACATTGTGACATTGATTTTCTACAATCATGACAAGGATTTGTTAATTCTTCTTCGAAATCAGTATAATCTGTTGAAATAAATGATTGATCATCATGATCAAAATAAGTATTAGTTCCTAAAAGTTTGTGAACTTCTTTTTCTGTTCCTTTTATTGTTTTTAATTCTGAAGGAGAATTTTTTCTATTAGCATCTCTGAAATATTTTCCTTTTTTATTTTCTTCACCTTGAGCAGATAGAACTAATAAAGTTGCAATTTCTCTAGATGATAAAGTTCTTGTTTGTTCATGAAAATCTTGGAAACTAAAGGAATCTGATTCTACAAAAATAGCTGTTCTTTGTTCTGGTAGATACATATCAACTAAGAAACTTAAATCTTTAACAGAAGTTCTATCTGTTTCTACATCTAAATCAGAAAAATTAGTTAAAAGAGCATCCATTATGTTTCCTTTTTGCCATGTAAATGATCTTGATGGGTGTTCTGGGTAATCTCCTGGTCTATGTTTGAAATGTTCTGCTACCATTACATTCAATCCTTTTCTATGTCTTTTATAATGTGAAACTGGAGCATTGCAATCAGGACATAATAAATCAAGAGATTTTGGATTTAGAGTAGAAAGTCTACCAGAAGTATATTCTGTTCCGTCATCAGTAACTGCTGTGAACATAAAGAGAGGTGGGTATTTAGGTATTTAAATGTTTCGTTATCTTAAAGTAGTTAAACAGTTATCTCTAATTTGTTTTCAATTTTAGTTAATTCAGAACCAATACCTTTTCCTAAGTAATAGAAATTTGTAGATGATAATTTAGATAATTTGTCTATGAATGATTTTTGTGAAGTATATGTTACTAATTTAGCTTTTTTTAGATTTGCTAGTTTTTTAAGTTCTTCAATAGCAAGATCTTTATTTCCTAATTCATCAACTAAATTTAATGCCTTAGCTTGTTCTCCTAAGTAAAAAATACCTGTAGCAAGTTCTCTTACTCTTGATTCTGGAATGTTTCTATTATTGGAAATTTCTTTTATAAAATGTGTGTGAATAGTATCAAGTCTTTGTTGTAATAATGCTTTTTCTTCTTTTGTTAGTGGTTTATATGGAGTTCCTATATCTTTTTGAGATCCAGAGATTAATTGTTGGTATGTGATCCCATATTTTTCAAATAAACCTGAAAATTCTAGATAAGAACCTATAACACCTATTGATCCTGTGATGGATAATGGGTCTGCTATGATCTTATCTGATGCTGAAGCAACCCAATATGCTCCTGAAGTTCCTATTTCTTTTATTAAAGCAATTGTTGGTTTTTTTGTTTTTTTAATTGCTTCTGCTATTTCTTTTGAAGCTATTACAGTTCCACCAGGAGAATTGATTTCTAAGAGAATTCCTTTGATACTAGGATTTTTATCTGCTTTTTCTATGTAATATATTATTGTTGATGATAAAGCTTCTGAAGTTGGTATAAAAGATGATGATGTAGTTAGAATAGGTCCATTGATAGGAATAACTGCTATTTGAGATTGTTGAGGAATTTTAGTTATGATAATAAATAGAAAAATTAGTAAAATTATTGATAGAAGTATAATTGTTAAAGGCCTCTTTTTAGGTTTTTTCATTAGTAGGAGTTAATTTAGATTAGTATAAAAAGGTTTTGGAGTAAAGTTTAAATATGAGGAAATAAATTTGGAATTGATGGTGATAGGATCTAATTAAATATGTTCAATTCAGATAAACATTAGGGGGTAGAATAAAAATGGATGAAGAAGAAGCAGAAGCGGAATAAGTTTAGAAAAAAGATTTTTTTAAACTAAATTTTTTTTTATTTTTTTTAAGAATTATATTCTGAAATTATAGTATCTAGTAATGTTCCAACTGTAATGAAATCTCCATTTTTGTCCAAGCAAGTTTCTTCTGTAGCTCTATAAGCATTTGTACCTGCAAATTGAAAACCTCCTGTGCCTTGTTGTGCTGCAACTAATTCTTTTGCAATACAATAAGGAGATTCACTTGGTTCACATGGTTTAAGACATTGATATTCGCATGTAAATGGTATTTTCTTACCATCTATTACTCCTCTTAAAACATCATTTATGATGGCTATTCCAGGTCTACCAACTGGACTTTTAATGACTCCAATATCTTCCTTCTTCGCATTAAGATAAGCCCATTTAAATTCATCTGCAGCGTCACATTCATCTGTTGGAACAAATCTTGTTCCCATCTGAACTCCTGAAGCTCCCCAACTTTCTGCTTCTCTAAGGTTTAGTCCGGTATAAATTCCTCCTGCAGCAAATACTGGGATATTTCCAAATTGTTTTGCTACTTCTACTGTTCCTCTAACAATACTCTCAAGAGAAGTTTCATCACACTCAGTACCTCTTAATTGTTCTTCACTAAATCCTGAATGTCCTCCTGCTTTTCTTCCTTCTACAACAATCATTTTTTTACGATCATATTTTGCCCATGCTTTACACATAGTTTTAGCAAATCTAACAGAAGAAACAATTGTTCCTAATACAATCTCTGGATTTTCCACTAATTTTGGAAGATCTCTGGGTACCCCTGCTCCAGAAACGATGAAATCGATATTTTCTTTAGAAGCAAATTCAACTAAACCAGGATAGTCAGTTAAGGCGTGCATTACATTAACCCCAATAACTCCATTTGGAGATCGTTCTCTTGTGGCTTTAATAGCATCTAATAATGCTAGACGATTACCCTCAGCATAATGTTTTCCATAATCACCCAATAAACTTAATCCAATACCAGAAAGAGTTCCTGCAGTGCCCCATCCGTCAAGATCACAATTTGCAACTGCACTAGTAAGTTTTGGTCCAGAAACACCAACACCCATAGCTCCTTGTATAATTCTAATTCTTTTTCCTCTAATGATAAGTTCTGGTTGATTATTCATATAATTCATAGAAAGGAAGTTATTTAAAAAGATTTGGGTGTTTTGGTTGTTTTAGAAACAGTTATAGTTAATTTTATATTATTTAATGAGGAACAATTTATCATTCTTCCTAATTTTTTCTTTAATTGGTATTGTAATTAGGTCTCCTTTTTTTGCTTTTTCAATTGATTTTTTTTCATTAACAATTGAGTTTATTTTTTCTTTTACAATGCCTGTTGTAGGTCCTGTTATTAAAATTTCATCTTGTAGTTTGATTGAACTTGTTTGGATGTTAAAATATCCTATCTTCTTTTTAGTAAAATAATGTAGACATATTCCTATGAATTTTTTCTTCTTTGTTGCTTTATTTCCATAAGAGTTAGCCCATTCACCTAATTTTTTTCCTAAATAATATCCATTGTTCCAAAATCCTCTGTTGAAAACTGTTTTTAATTCTTTTTCCCATGTTTTTATTTTATCTTTTGAATAAGTTTTATTATTAATTGAATCAATAGCTTCTTTGTATGTTTTTGTAACAGTATAAACATAGTCAGGAGATCTTGCACGCCCTTCAATTTTGAAAATAGAAATTCCTGCTTTAATTAATTTGTCAACAATTCCGATAGTGCATAAATCTT
>NZCS01000021.1 GCA_002688325.1 archaeon | reverse complement strand
TAGATTATCTAAGTGATAAAGAAGGTACTGAAACAGAAATAAGTAGAGAATTAAAGATTCCAATGAGTACTGTTCATTATAATATTCAACAATTGATTAAAGCTGGTTTAGTTAAAAATGAAGAATATGAATATAGTGAGAAGGGAAGAGAGGTTAATTTTTATAAATTAGCTAAGAAGATGATCATAATTGGTACTGATGATGTTAAATTATTTAAGAAAGATATTGTTAAGATTTTGCCTGTTGGTTTAATAGGAGTGATTGCAGGAGGTTTGATGTATTGGTTTAGTAGAGTTAGTGTTGTGATGGAAGCTGCTCCTTTGGCTGGAGATATGTTAAAAGGAAGTTTTGCTGAAAGTAGACTTGTTTCTGAAACTGTTTTAGGAAATTTTAATTATTTGTGGTTTATTTATGGAGTTTTATTTTATATGGTGTTATTTTTAGTATATAGTTATGTTTTGAATAAGATAACTTCTAAATAGATTGAAGTCTTAAAAGTGTTTAAATAAAAGGTTGTTTTTTAAGTATTTACAATGAAAAAAATAATTGTTTTAATGATGATGTTGATTTTGGTAAGTAATGTTTTTGGTTTAGTAATGCCAAGAGATGGTTTTGGAAATAATCAATATTATGATGTTGTTTTTGATGAAGAAGGGGAAGCAAATGTAAATGTAAGAATTGATTTAAGTAATATTGAAAAAGGAAATTTAGATTTTTTTGTTGTTGAAATTCCTGGACAAGTTAGAATGATTAATTCTGTTATTGGTTATAAAATTGTAGAGAAAAGATGTGTTGATTATAGAGAAAAAGAATGTGTTGAATGGCAAGAATATTATGGTTATAGAGAAAAGTATTATACTCTAGATTATACAAATGAAAATTTAGGTGATAGATTTAGATATGTTTTTAATTTGCCTGTTAGTGTTAAGGAACAAGAAAGTGTTAAGTTGTTGTTGAATTATAAGGTTTTAGGATATGTTAGTAAGGATTTAGTTTATAATTTTGAATTTGAAACAGTTAAAGAAAAATATGATTTGGGGAATGTAAGAGTTGCTATAAAAGTTGTTGATGATTTGATTTTGGAAGGTGGAAAAGGTGAGACAAATTATAATTATGCTGTTTTAGGAACTTTTAAAGGAATGAGTGTTGAAAGTGATGCTTTAAGAGGAGTTTCTGATTCGATTATGTGGAGTCCTGGTTATGTTAAAGAAACTAGTGGTTTAGATCCTTGGGAGAATTTTAGTGTTAAAGGAAAATATAGTAGAAGTTGGTTTTTGTTGAATGTTTGGAAGGTTTTAGGAAGTTTGATTGGTATTGGTTTAATTGTTTTAGGTTTGATATACTTTATTAAGAAAAATAAAAATTTAAATTGGAAGATTGCTTTGAGTAGTTTTGGAAGTGGTTTGGGTATTGTGTTAAGTGGATATTTGATGTTTTATCTGATGAGAAATATGAGATTTAGTTGGGAAGTACAACAATTTTTTATGATGTTTATTATGATGATTTTTGGTATTGTTTTGATTAGTTTATTATTTGGACCTTCTGTTTATTTTGGTTGGAAGTATAAAAATATTAGTTTAGGGGTAGGGTGTTTTATTGGAACTGTTATCTGGTTAGTTTTGATTGGTTTTGGTTTATTTGGTGTATTTAGAACTGAAGTTAATCCTGTTTATAATGGTATGATGGAAGTTGCTGTTGAGAAAGTTATTTAAGTCTTTTTTCAATTCTGTTTAATTGTTTTTGAATTTCTTCTATTTCTCTTTCTGCTTTTCTGTTAATTTTATAATCATATTCTTGTCTTACTCTATCTCTTTCTGTTACTCTGTTCTGAGACATTAATATAATTGGTGCTTGTATTGCAGCTAAAGTTGATAATACAAAATTTAGTAGAATAAAAGGATAAGGATCCCATTTGTTGATAACCATTAACATGTTTACATAGATCCAGATTGCCATAAATAGTAATAAACCAATAATAAAAGCCCAAGAACCAACCCATTTTGTTGTTATGTCTGCTGCTATTTGTCCTATTGTTAGTTTTTTCTTAGGTGTTTTAGGTTGTTTTGTAGTATTTCTCTTTTTTGGCATATTTGTTAAAAGTTTTTTTAGATTTAAATAGTTTATTGTTTTTTAACTGTTTTAGAAATTTTTCATAACCTTTTTAAATAGATTTTTAGGTATATCTTATTATGGATAAACAAACTCTTCAGGATATAGTATTAAGAATTGAAAGAACTCCATTTGATATTGGTCTTTGTATAGATTTTCTTAAATTAAAAAAAGAAAATTTATCTGGAAATGAGGGTCATCTTTGGGGTAAAGTATTGGAATCTCATGTAAATATAGCATTTGCACATATTCCAGAATTATCCTTATTCCCACGAGATCATCCTTTATTTGTTGAGTCTCAAGGTGATTCTAACTATTCTGCTTGGAATGGAGGTTATAGATTGAGATCTGATTATTATCTTATAGAAATTGAAGATACCCCAGGACATGCTTTGTTTGATCTTGATGTTCTTGCGGAATTTGAAGAGAGTTTGATTTTTGGTGAAGTGAAATATTTGAATATGAGTGGAAGTAAAGGAATAAGAAGAAAACGAAGTCCATTTAAAAAATATGCTGATAGATTAAGAGTATTAAACACATTTTTTGAAAGACCAATAATTTATTTTGTTTGTGTAAATTATGAATATGGAGTTAATATTAGGTCTGAAGGAGATCCTAATAACCCTCTTCCTACTTTTGAAGAAGAAGGTCATGTTTTGGTACATCTTCCAGTAGATCAATTAGTAAGAGCAGAATTTAATGAACAAGTAAAAAGAAGACGGGCAAGTTAGTATAATCAACAACTATTTTTTCCATAAGTTTTAAAAACTTAATCTAATTAGTAAAGTATATGAAAAGTAAAGAAATAAAGAAGAAATATATAGAATTTTTTAAGAAGAAAGGACATAAAGAGATTCCTTCTGCTTCTTTGATTCCTGAAAATGATCCTAGTGTTTTATTTACAACTGCTGGAATGCATCCTTTAGTTCCATATTTATTGGGACAGAAACATTCGTTAGGAGATAGGTTAGTGAATAGTCAGAAATGTATTAGAACTGGAGATATAGAAGAAGTTGGGAATAGTGGACATTTAACTTTTTTTGAGATGCTTGGAAATTGGAGTTTAGGTGATTATTGGAAAGAAGATGCTATTAAATTTAGTTATGAGTTTTTTGTTGATGTTTTGGGTATGGATAGAGAGAAATTAAGTTTTACTTGTTTTAAAGGTGATAAGAATGCTGAAAAAGATAAATTAAGTTATGAAGTTTATAAGGAATTAGGAATTAAAGATGATAAGATATGGTTTTTAGGTAGAAAAGAAAATTGGTGGGGTCCTGTTGGTGAGGAAGGACCTTGTGGACCTTGTAGTGAGATATTTTATGATATAGGAAAAAGAAAATGTAGTAAAGATTGTGATCCTAGTTGTAGTTGTGGTAAGTATGTTGAAATTGGAAATAATGTTTTTATGGAATTTAATAAGAAAAAAGATAAGTTTGTAGAGTTAGAACAGAAAAATGTTGATTTTGGTGGTGGTTTTGAAAGGATTTGTATGATTTTACAGAATAAAAAAAATGTTTTTGAAACTGATTTGTTTAAGGAGATTGTTAAAGAAATTAAGAAGAATGTTAAAGAGAAAAAAGAAAAAGAAATAAGAATAATTGCTGATCATGTAAGAAGTTTAGTTTTTATTTTAAGTGAGAATGTAAGACCTTCGAATGTAGAACAAGGTTATGTTTTAAGAAGATTAATTAGAAGAGTTATGAGGTTAGGAAAATTATTAAAAGGTAATGATGATTTGATATTGAATGTTGCTAAGGTTGTTATTAAAGAATATAAAGATTTTAAGGAGTTAAAGAAAAGTTTTATTTTGGATTATTTAAAAGATGAGAAAGAAAAATTTGAAAATACATTAGAAAGAGGTTTGAGGTATTTTGAAAGAGAAATTGATAATCAAGGAAAAGTTTTAGATAAGAAATTTGTTTTTAATTTATTCGCTAGTTATGGTTTTCCTATAGAAATGACTAAAGATTTGGCTAAGGAAAGGAAAAAAAGTGTAAATGAGGATGATTTTTGGAAAGAATATAGAAAACATCAAGAGATTTCTAGGAAAGGAGCTAGTAAAAAGTTTAAAGGTGGTTTGGGTGATGAATCAGAGGAAGTAATCAAGTATCATACTGCTACTCATTTGTTGTTGTTAGCTTTAAGAGAAGTTTTAGGTGATAAAGTAATGCAGAGAGGAAGTAATCTGACAAAAGAAAGATTAAGATTTGATTTTAGTTTTGATAGGAAATTAACAGATGAAGAGAAGAAGGAAGTTGAGGATACAGTTAATAGTTATATTAAAGAAAAATTGGAAGTTAAATGTGAGGAAATGGATTTAGAGAAAGCTAAGAAGAAAACAAAAGGAATGTTTGAACATAAGTATAGTGATAAGGTTAAAGTTTTTAGTGTTGGTAAATCTGTTGAAATATGTGGTGGTCCCCATGTTAATAATACAAAAGAATTAGGAAAGTTTAGAATTAAGAAAGAACAAAGTATTAGTGCTGGGGTTAGAAGAATTAAAGGTGTTTTGGAATCATAAAGAATTTAATTTAGCTTCTATTTCTTTTAGTTCTTTTTGAATTTTAGATACAGGTTTTTTTGGAACTTTTATTGGTTTAGGTTTAATTTTAACTGGTTTTACAGTTACAGGTATTTTTATTGATTTTTCTTTTTTAGGTTTAGGAATATGTACTGGTGGTAAATCTTCTTTAAAGTTTTTAACATCTTTTATTATTTCTCTAGATATAGTTCTTAATTGTCTTATTGTTTTTCTTTTTTCTGCTCTTATTTTTTTAAAATTTTCATAGAATTGAAGTAATTGTGTTGTTTCTATAGCTGTTTTTAGTAAATCCTTTCTAGTTTCAACTGGAGAATCTATTTTAATATGCAAAGGGTCCATTATTTAACCTCAAATAATTTCTTATCTATGCTTAGTAATTTATCTTTTATTGATTCTACTGTTTCGTGCCAATGAGTCATTTCTCTATCTTCTAGTTCTTTTAACTCATTTAGTTTTTTCATTGCTGCTTCTGCTTCTTTTACTTTTGATTGTATATCAGATAGTGAAGATACAGCATTTTTGTATTTGTCTATTTTTACGAAAACAGGCTCATCCAAATTTCTTGATTCCCTCATTTGTGGTTGTGTTCTTAATGGAGGAAGTTTTGGTAATTTTGGTAATGGAGCTCTAGATTCATATTTTGGAAATTCTGGTTCCTCTAACTGTGGTAGAGGAGGTAATTCCGGTAGTTTTTTCTCTCTTTTTGGAAATAGCATATTATATCACCTTCTTTTTTTATTAAAATGTAAGTTAGATTTATTAAAGGTTTCTTATTATTATGTTGTAGTGAAATCTTAAATAAAAAGGTTTTTAAAGTTTTAGTTGTTGAGTATTGGAGTGAAAAAGGAATATTTTGAAGAATTAGCAAAGGATATTGCTGGAAAAGATGGTTTGGATCTATTTGGGAAGTTATTGGGAAAAATAGATGTTAGCGAGTTTAAACTGGCTGAAAGGTTAAAATTAAGTATAAATTATGTTAGAAATTTGTTATATAGGTTTCAAGATTTTAGTTTGGTTTCTTTTATTAGACAAAAAGATGCTAAAAAAGGATGGTATATTTATTATTGGACTTTTGATGAAGTTAGAGGTAAGGAGTTATTGATTGATTTGAAGAAGAAGAAATTAGAAGAAATGAAGAAAAGATTAGAAGAAGAAAGTAAAAATGAGTTTTATGTTTGTCCTAATAAAGATGTTAGGTTAAAAGTTGAAGAGGCAATGGAAATTGATTTTAAATGTGAAGAATGTGGTTCTTTGTTAGAGAAAGAAGATAATAGTAGAACTATAAGGAATTTGAAAGAAATAATTGAGAAGTTAAAAGAAGATGTTAAAAATGTAAGTGAAATGAAAGTTGAAATTGTAAAAAGAAAGAAAAAAGTTAAGAAAAAGAAGAAAGTTAAGAAAGTTAAGAAGAAAGCTAAGAAAAAACCTAAGAAAAAGGTTAAGAAAAAACCTAAGAAAAAAGCTACGAAAAAGAAAACTGTAAAGAAAAAACCAGTTAAAAAGAAAACTGTTAAAAAGAAAGCTAAGAAAAAAAGAGTTAAAAAGAAAAAATAATTCTAAGGACCAAATAATACTTTTGAACCATCTAGTGGGAATAAAGGTAACATGTTAAAGATGAATAACCACATGTTTATTTGTTTTGTGATTGCTAAAAAAACCATCTGATTTCTTTTTAGATTTTGAATGTATTTTAGCATTAAAGTTGCTGTAAGCCATAAGAGTAGGTTTATGAAAGGACCTGCGAAAGCAATTAATCTATAAGATATTGGATCTGTAACTGATGCAATTTGAACAAAACCAGGAACTATTAAAATAAAAGGTGAACCTATTGCTTTTAGAACTATGGAAATTCCTGCTAGTATTAAAGTAAAAGTTGAAGAGTAAAAAGCTTGGAATGTAGCTGAATAACCTAATAACATGGCTACGAATTTATGAGATAATTCATGTAAGATAACTGCTGGTGCTGAAACTAGGATTGCGAATTTAAAATCTCTTAAGTCTAATTTTCTTGGATTCATGATGTCATAAACTGTTTTTGGTCTGATTCTTACTATTCCAGTGAAAATATAACCAATATATAGAGTTATTACTATTAAACCTATAATTTCAGCTATTGTAATGATTGCCATGGGAGAAAATAGAAATAGATGGTATAAAAAGGTTTAGTTTTTTCATTTTTTCAAACACGGACAAAGTATATAAATGTTTAAAGTATGTTAGGAATATGTTCTTTACAAAAGTTGAAAAGGAGTATGGTAATTTATTTAAAAAAACTTACAATGATGAATTTTTTGGAGTTAGTCCTCCTAGTGTTTTTATTGGATCTAAGTTAAGATATCCCAAAGTTAATGTTGGAATTTTAAGTCCACCTGAAAGAGTTGAAGATGCTTGGTTATATGATAAAGAAGAATATTGGAGTGAAAAAAACTTTACAGTTAAAGATGTTTTAAAATTAAGAGGGAATTTGATTAATTCTAGATTTAGAAGTAATGTTTATGATACAGGAAAGTTTTTAGATATAGCTAAGGAAATAGCAATGAGTAGTAAAGATATAGATGTGGAAATAAAATTAGATAAGAAAATTAAAATGGGTTTGGATTTTGATAAAATTAGTAATGTTATGGGTCCTAGAGGTAGTTTAAGAAAAGTTAAGGTTGTTGATAATATAAAGATTAAAAGGAGTGTTGAGAAAGTAGTTGAGGATAAGGATTTAAAAGCTGTTGATGCTTTGAAGTATTTGTATAAAAGAGGTTTTGAAGATTCTGTGATGAATAAATTGTTGAGTGTTGGTGTTTTGGGTGTTAAGAAAAATAGGAAATTGGTTCCTACGAGATGGAGTATAAGTTGTGTTCACGATGTAATCGGAAAAAATTTAATTAAAGATATCAAGAATTATGGACAAGTTAATGATTTTAGAGTTTATTTTGGTGGATATTTAGGAAATTATTTTTTAGTTTTGGTACTTCCAGATGTTTTTAATTATGAATTATTTGAAATGTATTTGCCAGGTTGTGCTTGGAATACAGAAAAAGAAATTAAAATTGCAACTGATTATGAAGATTTTTATGGAAGAAAAAAATATGCCGATAAATGTGGTGGAGGGTACTATGCTACTAGGTTGGGTTGTGTTGAAACTTTAAATAGAATAAAGAAACAAGGAAATATTTTAGTTTTTAGGTTTGAAACTCCTGAATATAATGTTAGTTTGGGTGTTTGGGTAGTTTTGGCTGGAGTTAGAAAAACTTTAAAGAATAATCCTTTAGTTTTTGAGAATAGAGATAATATGTTGAATTATGTTAAGGATTTTGTTTTAAAAAGATTTAATTTTGATTTGAATTGTTTGTTAAAAAGAAGTAAAATAATAAATAATATTAGAACTCAGTTAAAACTTTCTCAATTTTTTAGATAGTCTATTTCTTTTTCTAACCAAGGTCTATAAGGAACTTTCCATTCTTTGATATTTGAGTTATAAGTATATAGATCCCTTATAATTGTTCCAAATGATTTTTTTGGCCCAAATCTAGCTTTTTCTACTGTTATGATCTTTGCTTTTTTTAATATATTTAGATAAGGCATTAAAGAATGTGCCCATTTCCCACCATAACTTTTTAATTTGTTGTTTTTACATAATTTTTTTACTATTTCATATCTATGAGTTTTATTTAAATTTTTAATTATGAAGAAGATTTCTAATAAAGAAGCTTTTTTAGATCTTTTAGGATATATGGAATTTAGAATATTGATAGCTTCTTTTCTCGATTTTATTTTTCCTTGATATCCATTTATTATTTCATAAATTTGATACCACTTTTCTGTATTTTCTTCAAAGAAAGATAACCATTCTTTAGCACTTTCTTTTTTTAATTTTCCACTCCATATTCTCCATATACCATTAGAATCACAATCTTCTTTGTTTTTAAAGTTGATATTATGCATGTTCAGAATTTCTGCGATTGAATTTTTGAAATCTTCATTTTTTACACCAAGTTGAACATCTTCTTTTATTCCAATTCCTCCTTCAAACATTAAAACTGCTTTTGCATAAGCTTTTCTGAATTGTTTGTTTGAATTTTTTATTATTTTTGGTTCTTTAAAAGTGTATGTTTTACTACCATTTGGAAAATTTAATATTTTAGTTAAATATCTGGATATTACTTTATCATGAAATGCTAAATAATATTC
>NZCS01000020.1 GCA_002688325.1 archaeon | reverse complement strand
TATAGGATTATTAAAAGAGGTGGGAAAGGAGTTAGAAATATTAAAACTACTGAAAGAAATGGTAAAGTTGTTGGTGTTAAGACTGTTAGGGATGGGGATGAAGTAATGTTTGTAAGTGAAAAAGGAATATTGATAAGAACTCCTGTTGAAGGTATAAGTGAAATAGGAAGAAATACTCAAGGAGTTAGATTAATGAAGTTAGGCGAAAAAGATAAAGTTAAAGATTTAGCGAAAGTTTTAAAAAAGGAAGAAGTTGAAGTAACTTAAGGAGTTTGGAGGTAAAAAATGTTAGTAGATGTTTTGGGTGGGATAAGAACTGCAAGAATAGAAGTATCAAGTTATGGTGATTTAAGTCATGAAGCTTTTGGTAGGGAAGATTATGATAAAGCTGATTCTCGTTATCGTCAGAGAGTTTATTTTGTTGGTGGTGAAAATACCAAACCAGTTGGTGTTCTAGGAGATGATTTGATTGGATTTGGTATTGAGTTAGAAGTAGATGCAGCACATGAAGAAGCAAAAGAAGAAGATAAAGAAAGAAAAGAAATGGTTGCTCTTGAATATTTAACTGCTACTCCTGAAGGGAGTAGATTGTTAGAAGAAAAAGGTATTGATGAAGCATTACGTGAATCCTTTAGGTAATTTTCCTTTAAATTTTTTCATTAATTTTTCCATATTTGGTTCTTTTCCTTTCATTAATTTCATAACTTTTTTAGATTGTTTGTATTGCTTTAATAATTCTCTAATTTCTCTTGTTGTTGTTCCTGAACCAGAAGCTATTCTTTGAATTCTTGATGATGTTATAATTTCTGGATTTTCTAGTTCTTCTTGTGTTAAAGAATCTAAGATAAATTTCCATTTTTTTAGTTTTCCTTCTTGAACTTGTAAAACATCTTTTGGTAATTTTAATTGTGAAAAACCAGGAATTAATTCTGTTACTTTTGAAATTGGTCCCATTTTTGACATAGCTTCCATTTGTTCGTATAAATCTAATAAATTGAAATCTCCTTTAAGGAATTTTTTTCCTAGGTCTTTTGCTTCTTCTTCGGACATTGCATCTTCTACTTTTTCTAGTAAAGTTTTTAGATCTCCCATCCCCAATAAACGTGAAACAAATCCTGTTGGGTCAAAAGTTTCTAAATCATTAATTTTTTCTCCTGTTCCTATGAATTTTATTGGAGCTTTTGTTGCTGCTGCTCCTGTTAGAGCTCCTCCACCCTTAGCAGTTCCATCCATTTTAGTTGCTATTACTCCAGTTACGTTGCATGTTTCATGGAATTTTTTAGCTTGTTCTAGAGCTGTTTGTCCTATGTCTGCAGACATAACTAATAAAGTTTCATCTGGTTTTATTTTTTTGTTTAAAGATGATAGTTCTTTAATTAAATCATCTGATAAGGCGTCTCTTCCTGCTGTGTCTATTAGTAAAATATCATATTGAGAAAATTCTTTTTCAAATTCTTTATATATTTTAATTGAATCTTTTTCTTTTGAAATAAAAGAAGGAATATTAATTTGATCTGATAATTGTTTTAATTGTTCTGGTGCTGCTGGCCTGTGAATATCTAAACCTAAAGTTGCAACTTTATAGTTTTTTTTAGTGTAATAATTTGCTAATTTTGATATGGACGTTGTTTTTCCTGAACCGTATAAACCAACAAACATAATTTTAAATGGTTTTTTCTTTTCAATTTTTAATTCATATGATTTTTTACCAAATAAATTAACTAATTCTTCATAAACAATTTTGATTATATGTTCTTTTGGTGATACTGTTTTTGGTGGTTTTTCTTTTAAAGCTCTTGTTTTGATTTTTTCTGATAATTCGAAAACTAAAGAAACATTAACGTCTGAAGCAAGTAAAGATCTTTGTAATTCTTTTACTAATTCTTCTATTAAATTTTTATCTAAGAAGATAGACTTAGCTACTTTAGACAATGTTCCTTTTAATGATGTAGATAGTTTTTCTAGCATTTTATCCAAATAAAGTTTTTGTTATTTTTTCTTTATCAAATTTAACAATATCATCTAATAATTGTCCTGAAGTTAAATAAATTATTGGTTTTTGAGTTATATATGAGACTGAAATTGCTGCTCCCCCTTTTTCATCTATATCTGTTTTTGTTAGAATCATAGAGTTAAAATCAACGGCTTCATTAAATAATCTAGCTTGATCAATACAATCATTTCCTGTTATTGATTCTCCAACGAATATTTTTTCATCTGGTTGTGAAACCTTTATAATTTTTCTAAGTTCATCCATTAAATCAGTATTAGAATGCATTCTTCCTGCTGTGTCAATTAAAACAACATTTGTGTTTTTGGATTTTGCTTTTTGAATTGCATCAAAACAAACAGAAGCAGGATCAGAACCATATTGTCCCTTAACTAATGGAACTTCTAATTTATTAGCCCATTCTTCAATTTGTTCTTGTGATGCTGCTCTGAATGTATCTGCTGCTGCTAAAATAGAAGTTAAGTTATTTTTTTGTAATAATTTAACAAATTTAGCTATTGTTGAAGTTTTTCCTACACCATTAACACCAAAGAATACAATAACAAACGGTTCTGTTTTATGTTTTATTTTTTCTATTAAGTTTTCTGGTTCTTGGAATAAATCTTTAATTGAATTTTCCAAAGTTTCTTTTATTTGTTTTGAAATTTGTGAACGTTTTAATGGTTGATTTAAGATTTCTTGTTTTAGATCATCTTTTATTTTTTCTATAACTTCAAAAGCAACATTGTTTTCTAATAAAGTAATTTCTAATTCTTGAAATAATTTATCAAATTTGTCTTCTGATAATTTTTTATGAGTTACTTTTTCTTTTACTTTTTTTAGGACATCAGAACCTGCGGTTCCGATACCTCCCTTTTTGATATCTTCTTTTTCTTTTGTTTCTTCTGGTGAAGTTTCTACATCTTTCTTAATTGTTTCTGATATTTTAGAAACTGTTTTACTTAATTTTTCTTTTAGTAATTTAAACATTTTTGGGTGTTTCCTGAGAATTGTCTGGTTCTTTTGTTTCTTTAACTATACTTTCAAATTTATCTTTTAATTGATCTTCTACAACATCAAAATAATCAAAAAATTGATTTGTTAGTTTTAATAATCTTGTTCTTCCTGCTTTTTCTGATTGTAAAAAACCTTCGTCTTTTAATAATTTTATATGATCATACGCTTTGTTTCCTCTTACTTTAATTACATAAGATTGTAGTGCTGGATTTTTGTATGCTATTATTGCTAATGTTTTTTGTACTGGCATGTTGAATTCTAAGTCTGAAATTAATTTAGATGTTAGATGTTGGTATTCTTTTTTAATATTTAATTTAAATTTGTTATTTTTTTCTTCTAGATTAATAGATGTTTCTTTTTGTAGATATTCTTGTTTTAGTTCTTGTAAAACTTGTTTTATTAGTTCTGTAGAAGCGAAACCACATAATTTTGCAATTTCATCTAATGAAGTGAATTTTCCTGTTGTATATAAGATTGCTTCTATTTTCTTTTTTAGTTCTTTTGTCATTTTAATTAGGATAAATATGTATTTTTTAAATTTAACTGATTGGGAATCTTAAAATAGCTGCTATCCCCCCTAATTCTTTTAATTGTTTACCTTCTGTAGTATCTGTAGTTATCATTCTTAGTTCTGAACCTGTTTGTGAAGTAGATTCTTCTAAAGATTCTATTAATTCATCATCTAAGGATTCTGAGATTAGTAAAACTTCAACAGCTCCTAGTTCTAATGCTTTTTTTGTTTCTTCTAAACCATATGCAACTTTATTTGTTTCTGTTGCTAATAATTTGAAAAATTTCTCCATTATTTCTTTTTCTTCTGTTATTTCTTCTTTGATTAAAGTATCTTTACATAATTCTACTAATTCTCTTAATCCAAATTCTCCTGTGTAAGATAGATCTTTAATTGTAAGAATTTTATTTTTTAATTCTGCATTTAGATAATCTTTGAATTCTTCTTTTGTTGGTCCTGGTCCACCTAATAAAATTCCTTTTAATTCTTTTTTTCCTAAGAAATCTCTATTTATTTTTTCTGAAATTCTTTTGTAAAAGTCTATTGCTGCTAATTTTCTTATAGATTCGTAACGTTTTGCAGAATTATGAACTATTAAACCATTTGCAATGAAATTTTGGTTTTTAACTGAGATATCTACCATACCCACTTCTTTATCTGTTATTTGGATATCTTTAATTTTTACTGGGATTAAATTATATTGTAAAATTTTACTCAATTTACTTTTTAAATTTTTATTTTTTATTTTATCTAAAATTGAAGTTTTAAAGGTTTGTTTACTAATCTTTCTTTTTCCACTTAAGAACATAGTTGCTGTTGGAAAATCTTTATAGAGTGTATATCCTTCTTTTTCAAGAATTTTTCTTATTTCTGTTCCTAAAGGTAATATTTGTCTATTGAAACTTTTATATTGTTTTTTTGATATCTCTTTTATTGCTAATTCTAATTTATTTTTCTTTTTTGAATAAGTAAAACTTATATTTTTATTAAAAAATTCTAAAGAATGTTTATCAGATATATCGATTGAGTATCTTGTGTTGTTGGAATATGGATTTTTTCTATTATCATAAGTTAATAATGAAGATACTATTCCAAATCTTAATAATGCTAGTTGTAATTGTTGTGCAAGTAATTTGTTATTAATGCCTAAACCAACTCTATTTCTAGAGATATAACCTTCTGCATCGAAAAATCCTGTTAAAAATGATGCAAGTACTTTATTCTTCGATTTTAAGATCTTAGATGGTATTAAAGATTCTCTTGAGCTAGTCATCTCTGGAAATTCTTCTTTGAATAATTTAACTAATTTTCTTGAATAGGTTCTTAAAAGATAGTAATTTTTATCTTTTCTAAATCTTAAAGTTGTATTAATTTTTAAAGAATTTAATATTTTTTCTTGATAGTATTTTGCTGTTTCTTCATCTCTTTCATAAAAATTTAATCTATCTACTTCATAAGAACCATCTCCCAAGAAATAACCAGTTATTTGAGCAATATCTTGATTTAATGTTTTATCTCCAAAAGTTTGGTTTTTTCCTTTAATCTCTACTTTTTCTGGAATTAAAAGATAATCCCCTATTCTTAATTCTTCTGCTGATTTTTCTTGAATAGTATCTTCTCTTACAAAGAAGAAATGATCTTTTGAAGTTTGAATTTCTGTTCTTGGATGTTTTGTTATTATTTTATATATTTGAGATTTTTTTGTTTCCCATTTATCTGTTATTGGTGAATCTTCTATTTTAAAATTTGATAAATCTGCTGTTTTTAGGATATATGGATTATGAGAATCTTTTATTTGGATTATTTCACCATTATTTGCTTGTATTAATGTATCTGGTACACAGCATTGTCCACCCGCTCTTGTTTTTCCTGGGACGTCTGATGTTGAATGTGATAAAGTTTTGATAGAAGTTCCTTTTAACAAACCAATTGTTGCTTCTCTTTTATCTACTACAATTAAACCATAAGTTGTTGAATCTTCAATCATATCTTGTAATGGATCAAGAACAAAAGTTTGATCACATCTATACATTCTTAATTTTAATGGTTGTGGAGGTTCTATAGAAAAAACTTGTAGGTCTGTTTGAGATTCTTTTTTTGAAATATTTCCAGAGAAAACAGCTAGACCATTTGGTGGTGTTTTTTTAAATAATCTTAGATGTCTAATCATTTTTTCTAAAGAATCTATAACTCTGTTTCTTGTATTTTTATCTTTAATATTAGAAGCTGTTCCTTGTTCTTGTGATAAGTGGTGTATAATTTTTATGATGTCATAGCCAGTTGGAATATAAACTGTTACTAGTTCTGTATGGCGTCCTCTAATAGAAGTTAGATCTTTTATAAATTTTTTAAATTTGTATTTTTCTTTGATGTTCATTTTAAATCATTAATAAAATTGGGATTATTGAACTATTTCCTTTTTCTTTTATAATTTCTCTTATTTTGTCAAGTCTTTTTATGTTTAAAAAATATTTCCAGCCATGCGTTTTCTTCTTTTTATTACAGATATTTTGGTTAATTAAAGCATTTAAAACTGTTTCTACTTTGTCTAAAAGTTCATTGGGAATTCCTTTTTTTAAATTATCTAAATATAAAGATCCTTTGCCGAAACAAGTTTCATCATAAAGTTTTTTAATTAAAGTTCTGCTTAATAAAATATATTCACTCTTTTTTACTTTAACCATAATAGTTATATGTTTTTAATTTATTTAAACATTTAGTTAAAATTATGGCTCTTAAGGTACAAAAAAGAAACCTTTATGTACTAAACAATATTGTAAGAATATATGGTATCAGCATTTTTAAAATTACAAGGAAATACTGTAAAAAATAGAATATGGAGTTTTTTGATAGTTCATTCTGAATTTGATTATTCTATGAAAGATATAGCTAGATTTTCAGATGTAAGTTATAGTGCTTTAAAAGAGATATGGAAGGAGTTTGTTAAAAGAGAGATTGTTATTCATACAAGAGATATTGGAAAGGCTAAAATGTATAAATTAAATAGAGAAAATGTATTAGTAGAAAAGTTTATTGATTATTATTGGAGTGTAGTTGATTTGGAAGTTGAGAAAGGAGAAATGATATCTGTTAAGAATTAAACTATTTCAATATTAAACTTCCCAAAATTGATTTCTGCATTTGTAACTGCTTTTAGATCTTCTAAAATTGGTTTTAATAATTTTTCATCTTTTTTATCTAATGTTAAGTTTATTGGTGTTTTTAATGATAAATTGTTTTGAGTTTTAATTTTTCTTACTTTAGAAATTATTTCTATTGCTTTATCTCCTATCTCTGTTTTAGTTGTTTTTTTATTGAATTTTGGCCATTCAGAAATGTGAATTGATTTACATTTTTCTTTTTTTGCATAGTAATGTTGATAAATTTCTTCTGTTATGAATGGAGTTATTGGTGATAGTAATTTTAAAATTGTTAATAATGAAATGTGTAAGGTATATTGAGCTGAAAGTTTTTGTTGTTTTCCTCTTTTATCTGGATTATATAATCTATCTTTTATAATTTCTAAATAATAATCACAAAATGTATTCCAGAAGAAATTTTCTGTTTCTATTTTTGTTTTTGAGTACTCATATCTTTCAAATGCTTCTGTGCATTCTTTTACTAACTCATTTAATTTTTCTAACAACCATAAGTCAATAGTTTCTAATTTTTTTGGTTTGGTTTTATAATCTTCTAAATGTGAAAAAGAAAAGTTAGATGCATTCCATAATTTATTTACTAATTTTTTAGCTGCTACTAATTCTTTTTCTTGAAAAGACAAATCTTCTCCTAATTTTGAAGATGCTGCCCAAAATCTTAAAGCATCTGCTGAATATTGTTGTATCATTTCTTGAGGTTCTACTATATTTCCTTTTGATTTAGACATTTTTTTACCTTTTGGGTCTAAAGCCCAACCAGAAATTACTACATCTTTGAAAGGATTTTTTTTATTGTGTAAATAACTTTTTGCAACTGTGTTGAATAACCAAAATGAAATGATATCATGAGCTTGGGGTCTTAAAGTTGAAGGGTATAGTTTTTTAGATAGTTTAGGGAATAATGAAGCTGTTATTTGTGGTGTTAAGGATGAAGTTGCCCATGTATCTAAAACATCTTTTTCTGGTGTGAATTCTTTTGATTTACATTTTGGACATGGTTTTGGTTTATCTATTAAAGGGTCAACAGGTAATTGTTTTTCATCTGCTAATAAAATTTCATTACAATTATTACAATACCAAACAGGGAATGGAATTCCAAAAAATCTTTGTCTTGAAATACACCAATCATATTTTAAACCTTTTACCCAATTATCATATCTATTTTTCATATATTTTGGATACCAATTTAATTTAGAACCTTGTTTTAGGAATTCTTTTTTCAGATCTAAATATTTTATAAACCATTGATCTGTCATTAGAATTTCAATTTCTGTTCCACATCTTTCATGGGTGTTGACAACATGATGTATTGGTTCTATTTTAGTAATTAAGTTTTTTTCTTGTAAATCTTGAATTATTTCTTTTCTTGCTTGTTTTGAATTTAGATTTTCATACTTTCCTGCTTTTGCATTAAAAGTTCCATCTTTATTCATAACTTCTATTGGTTTAATTTTTAATTTTTCTATCCATTCTGCATCATCCATATCTCCAAAAGTACAATGATAAACTGCACCAGAACCAAAATCTGGATCCACATCTTTATTTGCATAGATTTCAACTTCTCTGTTGAAGAAAGGAATTTTTGCTTTTTTTCCTATAAATTTTTTGTATCTTTTATCATCGGGATGAACATGAATTGCAACACATGCTGGCATTAATTCTGGTCTTGTTGTTGCTATTGTAATTGGTTTGTTTAATGATGTTTGGAATTTAATATAGATAAATTGAGAATCTTTCTCTTTATCTTCTAATTCCACTTGGGCTATTGCTGTTTGGCATTCTGGACACCACATGAAAGGTGTTCTTTTTCTGTATTCTCTTTTTTGTTTGTATAAATCTAAAAAAGACTTTTGTGAAATTCTTTGAGAATGTTTATCTATTGTTGTGTAAAATATATCCCAATCACAACTAATGGCTATTGATTTCCAATCTTGAATGTATTTTGGTCTTAATTCTTTTTCTAGTGTTTGTAAACATATTTTGATAAATTCTTTTCTTCCTAATTTTTGAGCAGAAATATTTTTTTCTTTTTCAATTAATCTTTCTGTTGGTAGTCCATTATCATCAGTTCCAAATGGGTAAAAGATATTTAATCCTTGCATTCTTCTGTATCTTACTACAAAATCTTGTTGAGCATATGAGAAAGCATGACCAATGTGCATTTTTCCAGAAACTGTTGGTGGAGGTGTATCAATAGAATATATTGGTTTTTTGGAATTTGGATTAAATTTGTAAATTTTGTTTTTTTCCCAATAATTTTTCCATTTTTTTTCAGATTCTTTTGAGTCATATTGTTTTTTCATGTTAAAATTGATTAAAAAGAAAGTATTTAAATTTTTGGTTAGAAAGGTTTAAAAAGGAAATATTTATAGGATTAAGTATGGGACGGTAGCTCAGTCTGGGAGAGCATTGTTTCAGCAATCTTAGGCTAGACTGAAGATCTAGATGGCGGGGGTTCAAATCCCCCTCGTCCCATTTATTTTTAATATATAGAAAAGTTTTTATACCAGTTTGATTAAATTATAGTTAAGAGGTGTTTATAATATGAAAAAAAGAGGAGCAGTTGAAATTTCTTTAAGTATGATTATTATTATAATTATTGCAGTTATAGTGTTGATAAGTGGTTTAGGTTTGATAACTGGTGGTTTAAGTAAAGTAACAGATCTGTGGGATAGAGCCTTAAAAAGTGTAGAACCTTCATTAGCAGAACCTCCTTCGTTTAATACACCAATTGTTTGGGGTTTGGGAGATATTACTTCAGTAAATACAGGTAAAGAATATGTTGTTGAAATTGCTGTTTTGAATACTCAAGATAGTACAATAAGCAGAAAAGTTCCTGAATTGGTTGGTGATGGATCTGATTGTAGAAATTGGTTAGGTGGTATGAAATCTAAAACTGTAGCAAGTGGTGAAGTGGGTGAATGGAAAGGTATATTTAAGGTGCCTTTAGGAACAATTCAGAAAACATACATATGTGAGTTAGAAATTGATGGTATTTCTGAAGAAATTGCAATAACAACCACATAATTTATATATTCTTTCTTTTTTATTTATTAAATGTTAAAATTATATAATACTTTGAAAAGAAAAAAGGAAATTTTTAAACCTATAGGGAAAACTGTAGGTTTTTATTCGTGTGGTCCTACAGTGTATTGGTATCAACATATAGGTAATTTAAGGAGTTATATTTTTTCTGATATATTGAAAAGAGTTTTGAAATATAATAAATATAGTGTAAAACATGTTATGAATGTAACTGATGTAGGTCATTTAACTTCTGATGCTGATGAAGGTGAGGATAAGATGGAGAAAGCAGCAAGGAAAGAAGGTAAAAAGGCTAAGGATATAGCAAATTTTTATTTGAAGATATTCAAAGAAGATTTTAAAAAATTAAATATTATTGAACCAGATGTTTGGTGTAAAGCTACAGACTATATTAAAGAACAGATTATCATGATTAAATTGTTAGAGAAGAAAGGTTTTACTTATGTAACTGATGATGGAGTCTATTTTGATAGTACTAAGATAAAAGATTATGGGAAGTTAGCATTGTTAAAATTAGAAGGGTTACAAGAAGGCAAAAGAACAGAAGTTAGAGAAAAGAAAAATAAAACTGATTTTGCATTATGGAAGTTCTCTGAGGAAAAAGGAAAAAGACAACAAGAATGGAAAAGTCCTTGGGGTTTGGGATTTCCAGGATGGCATATTGAATGTTCAGCTATGTCTTCGAAACATTTGGGGAACCAATTTGATATTCATACTGGAGGAGAAGATCATATTCCTGTTCACCATACAAATGAGATCGCACAATCAGAATCTGCATTTGATAAAAAACCGTGGGTTAATTATTGGTTACATGGATCATTTTTAGTGTTTAAAGGAAAAAAAGTAAGTAAGAGTAAAGGTGGTTTGTATACTATAGAAGAATTAGAGAAACAAAAGTATACTCCTTTAACTTATAGGTATTTTGTTTTAGGTGCTCATTATAGAACTCAGTTAGAATTTTCATTAGAAAATTTAGAAAGTAGTAAGAATTCTTTGAAAAGATTGAGGAATTTGATAAATGATTTAGAAGATGATAAGGAAATTAATAAAAAATATTTGAAAAAATTTGAGAAGATGATAAATGATGATTTGAATATGCCTAAAGCTTTAGCTGTTTTGTGGGAATTAATTAGAGATGAGAAAGCAAAAGGTAAATTAAAAACTATTAAAGAAATGGATAAAGTGTTTGGTTTGGATTTGTTGAAAAAAGAAGATATTTCTAAGGAAGTTAAAGAGTTAATTGAGAAAAGAGAGAAATATAGAGATGAAAAAAATTGGGAAAAATCAGATGAGATAAGAGATAAATTAAGTGAGAAAGGTATTATCTTAGAAGATAGTGAAAAAGGTGTTAAGTGGAGAAGGAAAGGTTTTTAAATGGCTAATTTCTTAGAATTTGTATGTCAATTTATGATAAAAAAGCTCAAGAATTAGTAGAAAAAGCAGCTGAAGCTTTGAAAAAGATAGAAGAAGTGAAAGCACCAGAATGGGCTGAATTTGTTAAAACTGGTCCTGCTAAGGAAAGAATGCCTATTGAGAAAGATTGGTGGTATGTGAGAGCTGCATCTGTGTTAAGAAAAGTTTACTTAAATGGTCCTATTGGGGTTTCAAGGTTAAGGGTAAAATATGGAAGTAAGAAAAATAGAGGTGTTAGACCAGAAAAATTTTATAAAGGTTCTGGGAATATATTAAGAAAGATATTGCAGCAATTAGAAAAAGCAGAATTGATAAAGCAAAATGAAGGTAAGAAAGGTAGGATTGTTACAGATAAAGGAAAAAGTTTTTTAGATAAGATAAAATGAATGAAGAAATTGAAAAGCAGGTAGAATTAAAAAAACAAGTTGAGATG
>NZCS01000019.1 GCA_002688325.1 archaeon | reverse complement strand
TTATTTTGGAAATAAATTTTTGAGTTTGTTTACTAGTTTGTTGTTTTTTAGTAAAATAACTGATATGGAGACTTGTTATAAGATGTTTAGGAAGGAAGTTATGGAAGGAATTAATTTAAAAGCTAGAGGTTTTGATTTAGAACCTGAAATAACAAGTAAAATACTAAAACGAAAGTATAAAATAAAAGAAGTTCCTATTAGTTATAATGCAAGGGATTTTGATGAAGGTAAGAAGATAACTTGGAGAGATGGTGTTAAGGCTGGATGGTATTTGTTGAAATATAGGTTTGTTGATTAAGATTTTACTATTTCTGATATTTCAGAGTATTTTTCTTTGTTTAAAGAAATTGCATTTTTTGATCTGTTATACCATATGATAAATCTTTTTTTGATTAATTTTTTAATTGCTTTTTTAACATTTCCTCTCTGGTCACTTGGGAATCCAGAACGCGTAATTGTTTCTATTTTTTTGTGATCTGGTTTGTAAATAAGTCTAGCATTCATTACAGTTAAAACTTCTATTTCTATATCAGTTAGTTCTATCTTATTCATTTATTTTATAAGTTAGTTCTAATATTTAAATTATGTTTCGTTTGGTCTAAAAATGTCTAATGTTGGTCTTTTTTCGAAAGGTTTAAATATTATTAAATTGTATCAATATGTTATGAAAGAAGAAACAATGGGAAAATCTATATTTTTGAAATTATTTGGAGAGAGTCCTATAAATAAAGTTTTAGATTTTTTGATAATATTCAATAAATTTGATTATTCTATGATTGATATTTCTGAGAAGGCTGAAGTTGGATACACTACTTTGAAAAGTTTACTGCCTGAATTAGTTAAAAGAAAAATTTTGATAATTACACGGATAAGTGGGAAAAGTAAGATGTATGGTTTGAATAACGAAGAAGAGATTGTTAAAAGATTTAGAGATTTTTATTGGGATGTAACTAATATGGTTGGAAGAAAAAAATTAGGATTAGAACCACAAAAACAACCAGTTATACAAAAAGTATAAAAACTACTTCTTTTTTCTTTATTATAATGGAAAAAGTATATTTTTGTAAAGATGTGAAAAGAGTAAATGAATTTTTTAAGATTATTAGTGAGGATTTTAAAGATAATGTAGGTGTTAAGATACATTTTGGTGAGGATGGAAATACAACCCACATAGACCCTAAATTGATAAAAGATCTTGGTAAATATTTTAATAAACCTAAATTTATAGAGAGTAATGTTTTGTATAAAGGTAGAAGAACAACAAAGAAAGAACATATTAAATTAGCTAAAGAACATGGTTTTGGATTTCTTGGAATAGATATTTTAGATGGAGATATGGGAGAAGAAGAGATTAAAGTTAAAGTTGGTAAAGATGTTGTTAGATTGGGGAAAGGTTTAGAGAAGTATGATAATTTGTTAGTTTTATCACATTTTAAAGGACATATGTTGAGTGGTTTTGGTGGTGCAATCAAAAACATGGGGATGGGTATTGGAAGTAGAGCTGGAAAATTAGATATGCATTCTGGTATTGCTCCTTTTGTTCATGAAGATCAATGTATTGCTTGTGGTAAGTGTGTTGAGAATTGTCCTGTTGATACTATTAAAATAAATGGGAAAGCTAAGATATATCCTAAAAAATGTATTGGTTGTGCAAAATGTATAGCTGTTTGTCCTGTTGGAGCAATAGGTATTAAATGGAGAAGTAGAAGTAGAAAGAATGCAATGGCAAATATTGCTAAGTATACTGCAGGGGTTGTAAAGAATAAAAATGTATGGTGTATAAATTTTTTGAATAATATAACTTATAATTGTGATTGTTTTGGTGGAAAACAAGAACCATTTATGGAAGATATTGGGATTTTAATGAGTAAGGATTGTGTTGCTGTTGATAAAGCTTGTTTAGATTTAGTAAAAAAGGCTAAAGGTTTTGATCCATTTAAAGCAGATCATGATATAGATGGAGAATATGTTTTAAATGTTTGTGAAAAATTAAAAATAGGTAGTAAGAAGTATAAATTGGTTGAAATTTAAGTATATTCTGTTGTTACGAAAACTATAAAAAAGGTAGTTAAATTTAAGATATTAAGATGAAAATTTTGGTGTTAAATCCACCTAATAAACATAATGAGCCTATTGGAAGGGATTTAATTTATGGTTGTTGGTGTCATGGAAAAAGAGTTGCTGATATTCAGTTACCTCCATTGAATTTAATGTATATAGCTTCAGTTTTAAAAAATTATGAAGTTGTTTTGGTTGATGCATTAAGTAGAAAATGGAATATTGAAGAAACTTTAGAAAAATTAGATACTGATTTTGATGTTTTAATAATTGCAAGTAGTAATACTACATTTTTAGATGATGTTGAGTTTAGTGAGAAGTTAAAAGAAAAAAATAGTAAGTTGAAAATTATTTTTTGTGGTCCTCATACAACTGTTTATCCTAAAAAGGCATTAAGAAAGAAAATAATTGATATTGGTGTTCAAGGTGAGACAGAAGAAACAATAAAAGAATTAATTGAAGTTTTAGATAAAAATGGAGATTTAAGTGAAGTAAAAGGGATTTCTTATAGAGAAAATGATGAAGTAAAAGTAAATATTGGAAGGGGAATGATAGAAAATTTAGATTCCTTACCTTTTCCAGATTGGGAAATGATTGATAGAGATGAATATTTTAATCCTTTGGCAAAAAAAGAACCAATTGCTACAATATTGAGTAGTAGGGGTTGTATTGGAAGATGTACTTTTTGTACTAGTCCCAGTTTTTATGGTAAAAATTATAGATTTAGAAGTGCAGAGAATGTTTTAGAAGAATTAGAGATGTTGTATAAAAAAGGATTTAAGGAAGTTTTGTTTAGAGATGAAACTTTTACAGTTAGTAAAGAAAGAACTAGAAAAATTTGTGAAGGTTTGATAGAAAAAGGTATTGAATTAAGTTGGATGTGTAATATCAGAATTGGTAGTGTTGATAAAGAAACAATGGAATTGATGAAGAAAGCTGGATGTCATAATTTATGGGTTGGTGTTGAATCAGGAGTTCAAGAAATATTAGATATAGCTAAAAAAGATATTAAGATTGAAAAGATTGAAGAAACTTTTAAATGGGCTAATGAAGTTAAAATAAATACTCATGCTCATTTTATGTTTGGTATGGAAGGTGAAAGTTTAGAAAGTTTAAATGAAACTATTAAGTTTATTAAGAAAATAAATCCTACTACGATAGATATTGGAATTACTACTCCTTTTCCTGGAACTGAATTATTTGATAAAATAAAAGATAAAGCAGATATTGGAGATGGGACACAGTGGGGAATAGATAAAGTTCATAATAATGCATTTTTCAATGAGTATTTTTGTGATGTTAAGAGTGAAGATCTAGAGAAAGCAATTTTTAGAGCATATAAGGAATTTTATTTAAGACCAGGATATATGTTAAATACTTTAATGAAAGTTAGAAGCTTTAATGAGTTTTTTAATGTTCTAAAAGCTGGTTGGAGTACTGTTTTGTTCAGTATGAAAAAGTAATGGAATTGTATAAACAGATGAGAGGGATGCTTGAATATAGATTAGACATGATTATTGGTGGTGATGAAGGTAGAAGTTTAAATTTTGAAAAGATGTTGTGGTTATTAGAAAAAATTGGAAAATATGATGTTGATTTGTATGTAGTAAGATATGAAAGGTATTTAGAAGATGGAGAAAGAAAAGATCAAAGAACATTTTGATGATATTAGTAAGGATTATGATATTTATAAGAAGAGAAATAAATTTTATTATAAAGCTTTGAAAAGAATGTTGGTTAGAGAAGTTGGTTTTGGAAAAAAAGTTTTAGATGTTGGTTGTGGTACTGGAGAATTATTAGATTTTTTAAAACCTTCATATGGTTTGGGGATAGATGTAAGTGAAGGTATGATTGAGAAAGCTAAGGAAAAATATGATTTGGATTTTAAAGTTGGTGATGTAGAAAATTTAGAAGAAGGAGATTATGATTTTGTATTGTTAGTAGATGTTGTTGAACATTTGAGTGATGTTAGAAAAAGTTTTAATGAATTGAGGAAGTTTAAGAAAGTATTAGTTAGTTTTGTTAATCCTTTATTTGAGCCTTTATTGATGATTATGGAAAAATTAAAATTAAAAATGGAAGAAGGTCCACATAATAGGATAAGTATTAAGGAAATGAAAAAAATATTTAGAGAAAATGGATTTAGAGTTGTAAAAGAAAAATATGAATTATTTGGTTTGATTAAATACTTTGTTTTAGAAAAATGAGATTCATAAAACCTAAACTGGAATTAGAAAAAGACATAGAAGATGCTTCTTGGGCTTATTTTAGTAAGAATTTTTTAGTTAGATGGATTTACTATTTAAGATTGAAGAAAAGTTTAAATTTAGTAACTAGTAAAGGTAAAAAAATATTAGATATTGGGACTGGTTGCGGGGTTTTATTGCCTAGTTTAAGTTTAGATAATGATGTAAAGGGTATAGATTTGGATGAAAAGTTTTTAGAGAAAGCTAAAAAATTAGAATTAGATGTTAAATTAGAAAAGGTTGATATTGAAAAAGGATTAGAAGGTAAGTATGATGTTATATTTGCTTTAAGTGTTATGGAACATGTTAAAGATTTAGATTTTGTTTTTGGTGAGATTAAGAATAGTTTAAGTGAAAATGGAATATTAATTGTTGGTGTTCCTGTTGAAAATATTTTTGTTAAAAGTTTTTTTAAATTAATGAAAGTTGGGGATGTGACTGAGGAAGAACATGTTAGTGATTATAGAGAAATTGAGAAAAAATTGAAAGAGAAATTTAATATTGAGAAAGTTAAAAAGATTCCTTTTGATTATTTTTTTGATGGTTTAAGTGTTTATAAAATTTGGAAATGTAGAAAATGAAAAATTGGAAATTATTAATAATATTTGTAATAGCTTTAGTTTTAAGAATTATTCTGGTTGGTTTACATAAGGTAATAGAGGAAGATGGGATAATATTTGCAGAAGTTGGTAAGAATTTTATTTTAGGTAATGGTTTTTTAGATATAGAAGGAAGAATTGTTTCAGTAATAACTCCTTTTTATTCTATTTTAATTGGATTTTTATATTTAATTTTAAAAAATGCTGAATTATCTGGGAGAGTAATAGCTGCTTTATTTGGTTCTTTGTTAATTTTCCCTGTTTATTTGTTAGGAAAAGAAATTTATAATAAAAAAGTTGGATTGATAAGTGCTTTTTTAATTGCTATCTATCCTGTTTTGATTTTTTTAAGTTCTATTGTATATGCTGATTCTTTATATTATTTTTTAGTGATGTTTGGTGCTTATTTTGGTTTTATTGCTTTGAAAAAAGAAAATAAATGGTTATTTTTTTTAACTGGTATATTGTTTGCTTTAAGTTATTTAACAAGGGTTGAAGGTGGAGGATATTTAGTAATTATATTGGGATTTATTATTAGTAAGAAAAATTGGAAGAAAATTTTAAAATATGGTTTGTTTTTATTTTTAGGATTTTTAATTATTTCATTACCTTATTTTGTTTTTGTTCATGGAATAACTGGAAAATGGCAGACAAATGCTAAAAGTACTTTAGTTTTTCAATTTGGTAAAGCAGAAACTTATAGTGAAGAGTATGAAAGAAATTTGTTTGAATTAGTTTCTGATGATAAGATAAGAAGAGATGTGTATATGGAGCAATATGAAAGTGTTTTGAAACCAATCTTGGAAAATCCTTTAAATTTCTTGAAAAATTATTTTAAAAATTTATATATAGAGAATAATGATTTAGTTAAGATATTTCCTTTGGTATTATTTTTGATAATGTTTTTTGGGATTTTTAAAAGTGAAAATTTGTTTAAACAAAGTTATTTAGCAATGTTTGTTTTATATCCTTTATTGTTGTATCCTGTGTTTTTTATTTTAACAAGATATTTGGTTGTTATGGTTCCTGTGTTTTTGATTTGGTTAGGCAAGGGATTAGATGAATTTGGAAAAATTAGTAAAAAATTAGGATATTTCTTGATTTTGTTTGTTGTGTTATTTAGTTTGACTGGAATTGTGATGAGTATTAGTCATGAAGATTATGGGGTTAGTAAAGAAGCTATTGAACATAAAGAAATGGGAGAATGGTTAAAGGGAAATGGTTATGGAGAAAAAATAGTGATGGGGAGAAAGGCTTGGGTTGCTTATTATTCAGATAGTAAACAAGTTTATTTACCTTATGATAACTATAATGAGATTAAAAAATATGGATGTTTGAATGATGTTGATTTGGTTGTTTTAGATGAGAGATTTATTAGGACAAGACCTATGTTAGAAGAGATGTTAGATATGAAAGATTATTTGTATAAGATTGAAGAACCTTTTAGAATTATTGTTTTTGAGTTGAATTGTTAGTATACAAATCTTTTTAAATGAAAGTCAGTTATTTTGAATAAAATGAAGGAAAATATAGAAAAAGAGAATGATGAAGTTGAGAAATTAGATAAAGAGATTAATAAGAATGAATTAGAGGATAGAAAAGATAAACTTAAAGGTTTTTTAACTAATAAAAATCTTCAAACTTATTTAATCATAGCATTAATTGTTTTTGCTATTATATTAAGATTATTTTATTTTAATGTTGATCAAGCTGTTTGGTGGGATTCTGCTGATTATTTAGCTGGTGCTAAGGTAATTGGTCAAGATTTAGAATTGAATCATTATGAATTTAATCCAAGAAGACCTTTTTTCTTATCTGCTTTTTGGGGTTTTTTGTATTTAATTGGTGGAGGAGAAACATTTTTGAGAATTTCGATGTTATTATTTTCAATTGCTGGAGTGTGGTTAACTTACTTGTTAGGTAAGGAGATTTATAACAAAAATGTTGGTTTATTAGCTGGTTTTGCCATGGCAGTTTCGTGGTTGCATTTATTTCATACTGCTAGATTATTAAGTGATTTACCTGCTTTAGCAATATGGTTAAGTGTTGCTTATTTTTCTTATAAAGGTATTATGAATAAGGATAAGAAGAGTATGATTTTTGCCGGGATTTCTTTAGGATTTTTGTTATTTATTCGTGGTTCGAGTTTGATTTATTTTTTTCCATTATTAGTTTTAGTATTAGGTAAAGATAATTGGAAATTTTTTAAGAATAAATACCTATGGTTAGCTTTATTGATAGCTTTAGTTATAATGAGTCCGTTTTGGATATGGTTGAGTATGAATTATGATAATCCATTTCAAAAATTTACAGGTATAGGTGGAGATGAAGTTAGATTTGTGGGTAGTATGGATTTTGGTAAGCTATGGAGTAACTTAGATATGTTTTCTAGTGTTGTTTTTTCCCCTAAATTTTTAGCCATAATGAGTGGTTTATTTTTGAGTGCTAAGATTCTTGGTTTGTTGGTGTTTTTTTTGGTGTTGTTTTTAAGTTTGGATGTATTTCTGGGTTTTGATTTATTGATAAAAGGAAAAAGTAAAGGTTTAGTAAAGAAAATATTTTTATTAACTTGGATGTTTACACCTTATGTATTTTTTAGTTTGGCTGGTTCTGGTATTGAACCTAGATATGTTTTTCCAATGTTTCCTGCCTTGTTTATTATTTTAGGTAAAGGAATAATGGATTTGAAATTAAAATTTAAAAAATATAAATATGTTTGGTTGGGTTTGTTGATTGTATTGTTAATAGTATTTGGTACGTTTCAATTAGGACATGCTAGTGCTTTAACTAAAGCTAAAAAAGATTCTTATAGGCCTGTTAAAGAAGGAGGAGTTTGGTTATATGAACATACTGATGAGAATGATATAATTGTAAGTCAATCACATTATCAAAATATGTATTATAGTGAAAGAGATACTTTTGATTTCCATGGTGAAAATGGAAAATTAACAGAAGAAGAATTTAATTTGAAAGTCAAAGAATTAAGACCTAAGTATATGGTTGTTAGTGTTTTTGAGCCTGCTTTTACGCCTGAATGGGTTTATAGTTATGGAGAAAGAAATAAAGATAAAGTGGTACCAGTTATGGGTTATAATGATGGAAGTGGTAATCCTTTGTTGCTAATATTTGAATTTATTGGTGAGTATAAGTCTGAATAGGGGGGAAGATGGAATTTACAGTTGGAATTTGTGCATATAATGAAGAGAGTAATATAGGAAAAGTGTTAGATAGAATTATTGAAATTAGTGATGAAAAATTGAAAGAAGTTATAGTTGTTGCTTCTGGTTGTACAGATAGAACTGAAGAAATTGTAAGAAGTAAGAAAGATAGTAGAATTAAGTTGATAAGTGAGGAAGAAAGAAATGGGAAGCCTAGTGCTATAAATAAAATCTTTAAAGAATTTGAAACTGAATATTTAGTTATGTTAGATGCAGATGTTTTACCTGAAAGAAATTGTTTTGAAAGTTTGTTAAAAAAATTTAATGGGAAAGTTGGAGCTGTGAGTGGAAAAACTTTAACTGTTAAAAGTGGAAATAAATTTTGGGATTATGTAGGAGATTTAAGGTTTAGATTATTTGATAGATTAGCTAGAGAAAATGTTAAGAAAGGAAAGTTTGTTCATATTTCTGGATATATTTATGCTATTAAGAAAGGTATTGTTGATAAAATTCCAGATATTATAAATGATGATTTGTTTATTGGTATAAGAGTTAAAGAAGAAGGTTATTTGAATGACTATGGTGAAGATGGAGTTGTTATGATACAACATCCGTTGAATGTTGATGATTATGTTAAGCAAAGAAAAAGAGTTATGTTGGGGCATTATCAGATTGAGAAGTTAAAAAAGTATAAGGTTCCTTCGAATAGTGTTAAGGAATTGATACCTGCTACTTTAAAAGAATTAAGTTTGAATCCAGTTAAATTGTTATATTTTTTAGGTTTTTTAGGTATAGATAAATATGCAGATGTGTTAGCTAAAAAAGAATTAAAAAGAGGTAAATTTTCAACAAAATGGGAGTATGTAGAAAGTTCGAAAAAATTGTAAAATGGTTGAAGTTAAATGTAATTTATGTAATTCTAGTTTTAATAGTCTAAAGTATGTTAAAGATGGTTTTAGGGTGGTTAAATGTGCTTGTGGAATGGTATTTGTAAATCCGCGGTTAAGGGAAATTAAGTATGATGAAGAATATTTTAAGAGAAAAGGAAGTATATATGAGGATTATTTAGACGAGAGAGAATTGAAGAAGAAGAATTTTAAGAAAATAATTAATGAAATTAAAAAATTAAAAATAGGTAGATTATTGGATGTTGGTTGTGGGACTGGAGAGTTATTGGAAGTTAGTAAAGAAAAAGGATATAGTGTTAAGGGTGTAGAGATAAGTGAATTTGCTAGTGGTTATTGTAGTGGAAAATTTGATGTTATTAATGAAAGTTTTGATGAAGTAGAATTTAATGAGAAGTTTGATGTTGTGACAATGATGGATTATATAGAACATAGTAAAGATCCTTTTAATGATTTAAGAAAAGTTAAAAATATTTTAAATGAAAATGGAATATTAGTGATTTCAACTGGAGATATAAATAGTTGGTTTAGTAAATTAATGGGAAGAAATTGGAATTTCTTAAATCCTGAAGAACATTTGTATTATTTTTCTGAAAAAAGTTTGAGAAAGATGTTAGAAAAAAGTGGTTTTGAAATTGTTAAGATAAAAAAAGACTTTAGATATGTAAGTTTTAGAAATTTTTTAAGATATTTTAAGATAAATTTAAAAATGAAGGGTTTTAATTTTTTAGTGTGGTTACCTTCGATGATGGTAGTTTTTGCGAGGAAAGTTTAAGAAGTTGGACTCTGTTTTAATAAACCATATGTTCCATGATGTGTTTGAATAAAAGATTCTCCATTTATTATTGCTTGTATTGTATCAGTATAAGGTCCAAAATTTGCGTCGCCTTCGGCGACATTAACTACCCCAAGCAAGCACGCATCGCCACCGCCAAGATGAACATAACCAATAAGCCTAGAACAACCGTCAAGCCTAATCAGGCAAGCAGCACGAATTTCTGCTCCTTCTTGTGGTGTTGAAGGT
>NZCS01000018.1 GCA_002688325.1 archaeon | reverse complement strand
TTTGTTTTAAGTTTTTTTGATATATCTATAGCTATCTGATCTGGTGCTTTTTTGTATTTTTTTGATAAAGAGAAACAAGGAAAGGCATAATCTCCTAGTTCTAGAGAAGGGGGGGTTTCTAGAGTGATGTTTTTGATATTTTGTTTTTTTAAAAGATTTATTATTTGTTGTTCGAACATGAGATTAAGAATAAGTTGATGTTTTTAAATTATTTGATTTTTTTAAGGATATCTTCTTTTCCTTTCCAATCCAAAGCTTGTTTTAGAACTTCTTGTATGTTTGAAACTGGGATGATATTTATTTTTTTTAATTGTTGTGGTGTTAATAAAACATCTTTTTCGTTTGTTTTGGGAATTATAACTGTTTTAATCCCTGTGTCTATTGCTGCTTCTATCTTTTGTGTTACTCCACCTATTGCTAGAACATCTCCTCTTATTGATAAAGAACCTGTTAATGCTGTATCTTGTTTGATTGGTATGTCTTTTAATGCTGAGATAATTGCTGTTGCAACTGCTATAGATGCTGAATCTCCTTCAACCCCTGAATCTGCTGCTTGTACAAATTGAACATAAATATCATATTTTTCTTTTATATCTTCTCCAAAATAATTTAAGATGATAGCTGATACATTTTTAACTGCTTCTTTTGCAATCTTTCCTAGTTGACCTGTTGCTATAAATTCTGCTTTTTTTCCTCCTGGTGCTACTGCAGATTCTATTGGAAGAACTATACCTGAGAAAGATTCTTTTGATCCTATAACTGCTAATCCATTAATATGACCTATCTTGGTTCCTTTTGTAGATATAATTTGGTATTCTTTTTTAGTTTCTATGTATTTATCTGCTATTTGTTGTTCTAAGGTTTTTGCTAAGGTTTTTGCTTTTTGAATGTGTGTTGGAGTAACTAATGAAGAGTTTTGTTCTATTGCTATATCTCCTGCTGCTCTTACTAATCCTCCTAATTCTCTTAATCTTAATGTTAATTTATTTGATTTTCCTGATCTTTTTCTTGCTTCTTGAATAATTAAATCAACTGCTGGTTTGTTGAAGTGAGGTATTTTTTTATCTTTATGTACTTCTTGTGCTATGAATCTAGCTATTTTAGATTTATTTTCTTCTGTGTAAGGTATTGTTTCTTCCATATGTATTTCATAACCATAACCTCTTATTCTGGATCTTAGAGCTGGATGCATATGTTTTATTGTATCTAAGGTTCCTGCTGCTACAAAGATAAAATCTGCAGGTACTTCTTCTGATTTGACCATTGCTCCTGATGAACGTTCTGATTGTCCTGTAATGGGATATTTTTTTTCTTGCATGACTGTTAATAATTCTTGTTGCATTTCTAGTTTTAGAGTAGCAATTTCATCTACAAATAAGACTCCTTTGTTTGCTTTGTGGATTGCTCCTGGAATTAAACGTTCGTGTGCTGGTGTTCCTAAGCCTCCAGCTTGTAATGGATCATGAAGTACATCTGATAGTAAAGCTCCTGCGTGAGTTCCAGTTGCATCAATAAAAGGAGCAGTATGTTTATTTGAATTATCTATTAATAATTTAGGTGAGTTTTCTTGATTTTTCATTTTTCTGTTTAGATTGAAAAAAATAACTATAGTTGTTAGAAAAATCATAGAACTAATTAAAGATGCTGCTGCTAAAATATCTCCGTATTGTTTTCTGATCCACCAAGGTGTAAACATTGCTAAGATCAGTAAGAAGAAGAAAAGTAGATTTTGGTATTTAATATATGAATTTGTTTGTAATCTTGATTTTAAGATTATATCTTTTCCTTGCCCTTTTGGTACTTCTTTAATTATGGGAGAATGATCATCTAAAGGGTTAGGAAATGAGAGGATATCAACTAATTTTTCTTTTGGTAGAAGTTCTGAAAGAGCTTGACCTATTAAAGATTTACCTGTTCCTGGTTCTCCTATTAGAGCAACATGACGTTTTTGTTTTGCTGCTTTTTTAATTAAATTGATTGCTTTTTCTTGACCTATAATTTGATCTGCTAGTTTCTTGGGTATTTTTATGTCTTTAGTTGTTTTAAATTTCATTTTAAAGTGGATATAGTATAAAGAAAGATTTTATAAAGTTAACTGTAAAAATTAAACTATATCTTCTTCTGCTATAACTACAAAATCTCCTATAGCTATAACAGATGAATAAGGTATTAAAGAATTGTTTTCCTTGTCTTTTTCTAATGTTAGGTTAGATGTGTGAACAGTAGGACTTTTGAGGACTAATTGTATTAACTCTCCTGTTCTTGTCTCAAATATTAAATTATCTACTTCTCCAAATCTTTTTCCAGTTTTACTTATAATTGTTTTACCTGTTAATTGTTTAGAGAATAGTTTGTCTTCTGTCATTAAGAAATGTAAGGAAGTGGTTATTTATAAAGTTTTTGTTAGAAGATAAAGGTTTTTTGATAATATATATTAGAAAGGTTGTTTTTGAGTTAAATTATGATGTTTATGTCTAAGGACAGAATAGTTTGTTATATATAACCCTCCATCCCCTTTGTTTCTTCTGGAATTAGAAAATGGATTTGGGTTGTTTATTTGTTGTTTTTTGTTAATACCTTTATTTCTATTAGAAAATATAATAAATGATTGAAAGTTATAGTTTAATTAAATTTATTTTTATAATTTTTATATTATCTTATTGTTGTTTTATTGTGTTGTATTGTATGTTTTAATGTATATTTATTATATTATATATTATATTAGTATTTTAAGGTTATTGGTTATTGTTATTATTTTTTAGTTTCTATAAGAAGTTAAGGTGTTGTAGTGACAATTAATTTTGGATGAGATTTAGATTTTTTTTATTTTTTTTATTCCAGTGGAAATATAGGTGTAAGTGTTAGGTTATAATATATAAAAATTTATATAGTTGTTTGAATTTAAAAAAAGAATGTCAAACAAACTATCTGGATTTTTTGAGAAATATTTAAAAAATGACCCTCTATTTATTGATAAAAAGATTTTACAAGCTAATTATGCACCAGATACTATTCCTCATAGAGATGATCAAATAGAATATGTGGCAAATATTTTAGCACCTGCTTTGAAATTAGAAAAACCTTCTAATTTGTTTGTATATGGTAAAAGTGGTACTGGAAAAACATTGACAATGAAATCTATCATAAGTAATATGGAAGAGATATCTAAAAAGAAAAAAATAGATTTAAAATTTTTTTATTTGAATTGTAAATTAAAGAGAGTTGCAGATACAGAATATAGGTTAATAGCACAATTAGCGAGGATGTTTGGTAAGGATGTTCCAGCAACAGGATTACCTACAGACGAAGTTTATAAGATATTTGTTGAAGCTATCGATGATAAAGAACAATTATTAATATTAGTTTTAGATGAGATTGATCAATTAGTAAATAAAGTTGGTGATGAGATATTGTATAATTTAACTAGATTAAATCCTGAATTAGAAAAAGCAGAATTATCTTTAGTAGGTATATCTAATAATTTATTTTTTATGAATAGTATTGATGCTAGGGTTAAAAGTAGTTTAAGTGAGGAAGAGTTAGTTTTTCCACCATATAATGCTTTACAATTACAGGACATATTAAAAAAAAGATCTAAATTGGCTTTTAGAAGTAATGTTGTTAAGAAAGGAGTTATTGAAAAATGTGCTGCTTATGCTGCTAGAGAACATGGAGATGCTAGAAGGGCTTTAGATTTATTTAGAGTTGCTGGAGAATTAGCAGAAAGAAGTGGAGATAAAAATGTGGATATTAAACATATTGATTCTGCTGAAGAAAAAATTGAAAATGATATGGTTTTAGATATGGTTAATACACAACCAAAGCAATTTCAATTGACTTTATATTCTATAATGAGTGTTTGTGCTTTAAGTAATGATTCGATTAGTACAGGTGATGTTTTTGGTATTTACAAAGATAATTGTTTGAAAGTTGGTTTAAAACCACTAACTCAGAGAAGAGTTAGTGATATTATTAATGAATTGGATATGATGGGAATAATTACGGGTAGAGTTATTAGTAGAGGTAGATATGGAAGAAGTAAGGAAATTAGTTTAGCTTTGCCTTCTGCTAATGTTTTGAAAGTTAAGGAGGTTTTGAAAGATATATTGGGATTATGATAGAGGTGAAACATAAGGAATTAGTAAATGAATTTTTAGATAAAGATGTTTTGGTTAGTCCTGATTTGTTGAATATAAAATTAAATGAAGATATGTTAAAAATAATAAATGGTAAAATAAAAGAAGATGGTTTTTTATTATTGAATAAAGATCTTTTAAGTTCTATATCTGATTTTTCTGAATTTAATTGGGAAGAATTTGAAAAATCCAAGGTTTTTATGGAAAAGGGTAAAGATAATGTTTATGGTAATTTTGTAAAGATTCTTAATGGAAATAAAAGTGAAGTTCAAAAAGAAGATGTTTTGGAAGTAGAAAAAGTAGAAGAAGTTAAAATTTTAAATTCTTATGCTGAAAATCCAAGAGAGATAGGAGTAAAAGATTTTGTTTCTTATTTTAAAAAAAGATATGAAATTTTATCTGGAATATTAAGAACAAGATTGGAAGGTTTAGTTTCAATTGGAAGACTAAATAATGGAGATAGAGGAGAAAAAGTTTCTTTAATAGGTGTGGTTTATAGTAAAAGAGAGACTAAAAATGGTAATTGTTTGTTAACTTTAGAAGATCCTACTGGTAAAATTAATGTTTTAATTAATAAAAATAGAGAAGATATTAATAATTTAGTTGGAGAAATAGTTTTAGATGAAGTGATTGGAGTTAGTGGAAGTTTAGGAGATAATATTGTTTTTGCAAATGAAGTATATTTTCCAGATATACCTTTGAATGAGTTGAAAAAAAGTCCGGTTGATGATTATGCAATATTTTTATCTGATATTCATGTTGGAAGTAATATGTTTTTGAAAAGTAGTTTTTTGAAATTTTTAAAATGGGTTAGTGGTAAATCTGGAAGTTTTATTCAAAAGAAAATTGCTAAAAAAGTAAAATATGTATTTATTATAGGAGATTTAGTTGATGGTGTAGGTATTTATCCTGGTCAAGATGAAGAATTAACTATAAAAAATGTTGAAGATCAATATGAAAAATGTGCAGAGTTTTTAAAAATGATTCCTAAACATATAAAAATAATAATATGTCCTGGAAATCATGATGCTTTAAGAATAGCAGAACCACAACCAGTGATATCTGAGAAGTATGCAAAATCATTATGGGAGATGGATAATGTTATTATGGTTAGTAATCCTAGTAATATTAATATTGGGAGTAGTGAAGGTTTTGAAGGTTTTAATGTTTTAATGTATCATGGATATAGTTTTGATTATTATGTATCTGAAGTTGAGAAAATAAGAAACAATGGTGGTTATGATGGTGTTGATGTGTTAATGAAGTTTTTATTACAAAAAAGACATTTAGCTCCTTCACATAGTTCTACTTTGTATGTACCTTCTGATGAAGACCCCTTAGTTATAGAAAACGTTCCTGATTTTTTTGTTACTGGTCATATTCATAAGGCAAAAATTGGAAGTTATAATAGTACTACTTTGATATGTAGTAGTTGTTGGCAAGATAAAACTGAATTTCAGGAAAAGGTTGGTCATGATCCAGAACCTTCTAGAGTTCCTTTAGTTAATTTACAAACTAGAGAAGTTAAGATGTTGAGATTTTAATAATGGAAAAATATTTTTTAGATTTGGATAAGAAAATTAAGGAGTCTTATGATTTTGCAAATAAGGCAAGGAAGAAAGGAATAGATCCAGAAGATGAAGTAGATATTCCTTTAGCTAGTGGAATTGGTAAGAGAGTAGAGGGTTTGATTAGTGTAGAAGTGAAGCAAGTACTTAATTCTGGTATTGCTGAAAGAATTAAAGAATTAGAGATAGAGTATGGTGTTTTAGATTGGAGAATTGCTTTAAAAATTGCTGAAGAAGTGGCGAATGAGAAATTTTGTTCTTTTAAAGATGAAAAAGAAGCTATGGAGACTGCCATTAGGGTGGGTTTTGCTTATTTAACCTTGGGAGTTGTTTCAGCACCTTTAGAAGGTTTTATAGAATTAAAAATAAAAAATAGAAGAGATGGAAAAAAATATTTGGCTGTTTGTTATGCTGGTCCTGTTAGGGGTGCAGGAGGAACTGCTGCTGCTTTTTCTGTAATATTAGCAGACCATGTTAGAAAACTAAAAGGTTATGATATTTATGATCCGGATGAAAATGAAATTAAGAGATATATAACTGAATTAAATGATTATCATGATAGGGTTACTAATTTGCAGTATAGACCTAGTGAGAAGGAAATTGAATTTTTGATGAAACATATTCCTATTGAAATTAGTGGAGATCCTACAGAAAAAATAGAAGTTAGTAATTATAAAGATTTAGGGAGAGTAGAAACTAATCGGATAAGGGGAGGAATTGCTTTGGTTGTGGCAGAAGGTATTGCTCAAAAAGCTAGTAAATTATGGAAACGAATGGATGAGTGGGGAAAAGATTTTAATTTGGATTGGGGTTTTTTAAAAGATTTTTTGAAGTTACAAAAAAAAGTTAAAGCTAGAGACGATAAAGATAAGAAAAGTGATGAATTAAGTCCTGATTTTACTTTTATTTCTGATTTGGTTGCTGGAAGACCCGTTTTGACTCACCCATTAGCTAAGGGTGGTTTTAGATTAAGATATGGGAGAAATAGATTAAGTGGTTTTTCTTCTAGAAGTATACATCCAGCTACCATGTATGTTTTGAATAATTTTATTGCTATTGGTACTCAATTGAAAGTTGAAAGGCCTGGAAAAGCGACGGTTTTGAGTGTTTGTGATGATTTAGAATGTCCTATTGTTAGGTTGAAGAATGGAAATGTTTTATTTTTAGAAAATTTAGATGATGTTAAAAAATATAAAAAAGAGATAGAAGAAATTTTATTTTTGGGGGATATGTTGGTTAATTATGGAGATTTTTCTGAAAATAATCATAGTTTAGTTCCTGCTGGTTATTGTGAAGAATGGTGGATTGAAGAAGTTAAGAAATCAGTAAATAAAATGTTTAATGGTTTGGATTTTATGAAATTATCTTCTTTGATTGGTTTAAGTGAGAAAGAATTGGAAGATTTATTTAATAATCCTATTAATTATAAATTATCTGCAGATATGGCTATAAGATTTAGTAGTAAATTAGATGTTGCTTTACATCCTAAATATACTTATCATTGGAATGATATAAATAAAGAACAATTTTTAAGTTTATTAGATTGGTTTAATAAAGGCATTATAGAAGGGAATAAGGTAATACTGCCTTTGGTTTTTGATATTAATGATGATTTAAAAGAAATTGATGTTAAAAGAGTTTTAGAATTATTGGGTGTTCCTCATATAGTTGTTAATAAGGAAAGTGTTGTAATTGAGAAAGAAGATTGTAAAGCATTTTTGTGTTCTTTAGGTTATTATAGTAAAGAAGTTAGTGATTTTGAAAAAGTTAAAAAAAGTAAAGAAAAAAATGTTTTAAAATTAATCAATGAAATTTCTGAAGTTAGGTTAAAAGATAAGAGTGGTACTTATATTGGTGCAAGAATGGGAAGACCTGAAAAAGCTAAAATACGAAAGTTAACGGGAAGTCCACATGTTTTATTTCCAGTTGGTAAGGAAGGAGGAAGATTAAGGAGTTTTCAAGCTGCTGTTGAAGTTGGAAGTATAGTGGGAGATTTTCCTAATTATTTTTGTAAAAAATGTGAGAAAGATAGTGTGTTTTTTATTTGTGAAGTTTGTGGTGAGAAAACAATTAAACAAAATTTTTGTAATGATTGTTGTAAAGTTATTGAGGGAGATAATTGTGAAAAACATGGAGAATGTATTTCTTATAAAAATAAAAGTATAGATATTGGAGAAATTTTTAAAAATGTTAAGAAAGGTTTAGACTTGAAGGTTTGTCCAGATTTGATTAAAGGAGTTAGGGGAACAAGTAATAAAACACATGTTCCAGAGCATTTAGGTAAAGGAATTTTAAGATCTTTACATGATGTTTATGTTAATAAAGATGGAACTATTAGATACGATGTTACTGAAATGCCTATAACTCATTTTAGATGTAAAGAGATAGGTGTTAGTGTTAGTAAATTGAAAGAATTGGGTTATGAAAAAGATATTAAAGGTGAGGAATTAGTTGATGAAAATCAGATGATTGAATTAAAAGCACAAGATGTTATATTACCTGCATGTGAAGAATGTTTGGAGGAAGGAAGTGATAAAGTTTTTTTTAGAGTTAGTAAATTTATTGATGAGTTGTTAGTTAGATTGTATAAAGAGAAGAGTTATTATAATTTGAAGAAAAAAGAAGATTTGATAGGACATTTAATAATTAGTTTAGCACCACATACTTCTGCTGGTGTTGTAGGAAGAATAATTGGTTTTAGTAAAACTCAAGGATTTTTAGCACATCCTTTATATCATGCGGCTCATAGGAGAGATTGTTTTAGTTATGATACAAGAATTCCTATTTTTGATGGTGAAAAATGGAGTAATGTTAAGATTGGAGATTTTGTTGAAAAGTTGAAGTTAGATAAAGTTGTTGATAGATATGGCACTAAAGTTAAAAAAGTTAGAGGATTGTATACTGTTGGTTATGATAAAGAAAAGAATGAAACTAAACTAGTAAAGATAAATGAATTTTCAAAACATGAAAAAAATAAATTGTTTAAAGTAAAAATTAAAGATGGGAAAGAAATTATTGTAACTGAGACACATAAATTTGTTGTAAATGATAAAGGAAAGTTTAAGAAAAAAAGATTAATTAATTTAGTTGTTGGAGATAAATTGGTTGTTCCTGTTTTTAAAAATTCTTTTGAAGATGTAAAAAATATAGAATATGAATTCCCTGAAATTGTTTCAATTGATGATTTTAAAAAAGATGTTAGTTATTGTTTGAATGTGGAAGGAAATGTTGTTTTAGCTAATGGAGTATTAACAGGACAATGTGATGGGGATGAGATTGGTTTTATGTTATTAATGGATGGTTTGTTGAATTTTTCAAGACAATATTTGCCTGATAGAAGAGGTGGGAGAAGTGTTACTAAAAATACTATTGTTTTTATAGAAGAGGATGGAATTTTTAAAACTGTGGAGATTGGAAATTATGTTGATAAAATTATGAAAGATGGATTTAAAAAAACAGAAGATGATTATGAAATTCTTAAAAATAGCAATCCTATAAAAGCACTATCTTTTGATGAGAAAGGAAATGTTAAATTATGTGATATTTCTTCTTTTATTAGACATAAATGTGATAGAAAAGTTTATGAAATTAAAACAAGTGATGGTTTTATTGAAGTAACAGAAGATCATTCTTTATTTGTTGTTGAAGATGGAGTGATAAAGGAAATTAAAGTTTCTGAATTAATGAAAGGAATGGAATTAGTTACTTTAGGTTCTTTAAAATTAAAAAATAAGATTCTTGATGAAGTTGATGTTATGGATGTATTGGAAACAGAAGAATTATATGTTGTTCCAGATAAAAGTAATTTAGATTTGATAAAGAAGACAACCAAATTATTGAAGAAATATGGAAATAATTTTTATAGATATCTGAATATGACTCGTTCTGCTCCTTTAAGTTTTTATAAAGATTGTGGGATTGTACCTAATTGTTTTTTAAGAACAAAAGGAAGAAGTAAATCTATACCATATAAAATAAAGTTAAATGAAGATTTTTTTAAATTATTGGGGTTCATTTATGCTGAAGGATGTATTAGGAAAGATGGTTTAATTGAAATTGGAAATACTGATAAGAAAGTTATTGATGAGATATTTAAGGCATATTCTAACATTTTAAAAAATAAACCAGTTATATTTTTAGATAAAAGAAAAGAAAAGTATGGATCTGGAGTTTATTATAGAATTAATTTTCCTAAACTTTTTGGTAAATTATTATTGAAATTGGGAGTAAAACACCAGTTATCTAAAGAAAAAGAGATCCCAGATTTTGTTTTTAGAGCTTCTGAAGATAATATTAATTCTTTTATTAAAGGTTACTGTCTTGGAGATGGAACAATCTATGAAAAAAAGAAATATATTAGATTATATACTTATAGTAGAAAGTTAGCTTCTGGTTTATCTTTGTTAGCTTATTTGGTTGACAAAAAAAGTTCTTGTACTAATTCTGAAAGAGGTTTTGAGGTTACTATGGCTGAATATAAACCAAGACATCCTTTTTGGCCATTAAGACATAAAGTAAAAGAAATTTATAAGGATTTAAGGAAAGAATATAGTAAAAAAGAAGCTAGTGCTATTGTTTCTAATATGAGGAGAAATACTAGATTAAAATCTTGTTCTAAACATAAGATTCTTAGTTTAATTAAAAAACTTAAAGATAAAAAATTAGTTAATTATTTAAAAAGTTTGTTAAAACAAGATATAAGAGTTGAAAGGGTTGTAGATGTTAAAGAGAAGAATTATGAAGGATATGTTTATGATTTAGAAGTTCCTAAACACCAGAATTTTTTATGTGGTCCACATCCAATTTTTGCTCATAATAGTATGGATGCTCCTTTAGTTTTGTCTTCTAAAATAATTCCTTCTGAAGTTGATGATATGGTTCATGGAATGGATGTTGTTTGGAAATATCCTTTGGAATTATATGAAGCTGCTGAGAAATTTAAGTATCCTTATGAAGTTAAGGTTAAACAATTAAAAGAAAGATTAGAAACAGAAAAAGAGTATAGTGATTTTGGTTATACTCATGATGTTGATGATTTGAATAAAGGTATTAAGTGTAGTGATTATAAAATCTTGCCTACAATGGAGGAGAAAGTAAGAGGTCAGATGAAGATAGCTGAAAGTATTCGTGCTGTTGATGAGATGGATGTTGCTAAATTAGTTATTGAAAAACATTTTATTAGAGATATTAGAGGAAACTTAAGAAAATTTAGTATGCAACAATTTAGATGTGTTAAATGTAATGAGAAATTTAGAAGACCACCTTTAGATGGAAATTGTAGATGTGGTGGGAGAATAATATTTACTATTTCTCATGGTGGTATTGTTAAGTATTTAGAACCTGCTATTGGTTTGGCTGAGAAATATGCATTGCCTCCTTATTTAAAACAAAATTTAGATTTAGTTAAGATGAGAGTTGAAAGTATATTTGGAAAAGATCCTGAGAAACAAGAAGGGTTGGGTAAGTGGGTTTAGAGGATTAAGTATAAGATAGTTGGGATAATTAAACAACCCATTAGATGATTTTTTCCTGTTCCTAGTAATGGTGGTAATAAACCTAGAAAAGAACCAATTGTTAGAACTAGTAAACCTTGATAAGAAGATAACCAGAAAGTCATAATAGTTATTAAAATTATTATTGAAATTCCTAGTTTTTGATAGTTAATTTTTGTTATTAAAGAAGATGAGAATTTTGCAAATTTTAAAGTTAAGAAAGTTGCGATTATTCCTGTTATTAGTGTAACTGTTAAAAATAAAATTAGATTTTGTAAAGTTATTGTTTCGATTAGTTTACCTATAATAATAACTGCTCCATTACGTGCTTTATCAATTGAATAGATAGCTATAAAACTTGTAACCATTGCTAGAGTGTCTAAAGCTCCCACAAGAATTAAAAAACCAGAATCTTTTAGTTTTGTTAATTGGGATGCAATGATTGCTGCTTGTGCTGGTCCTAATCCTGGCATTAAGGTAGTGAAGGTTCCAATTAATGTTCCTGAGAAAACTGCTTTGAATGTTTGTTTTGTGAAAATTTTTGGGTAAGTGATTATTTGTTTTGGGATTGTTGTTTTATTTTTTAAACTTAGGACTAGGCCTGAGATACCAAATAAACTGCTAAGCATTGGAAATAAAGGATTTTGTATGTTAAGATTTAAAGTTGCTAAGCCATATGTTCCTGCTAAAAGAAAAATAATTAAAGCTATTAATCTTTTTTGATCTCTTAAAATTAAAAGAGAGATTGTTATGAGAAGTAAGTAACCTATGTAATCTTTTATTGTTGTGTAGATGATTGGAAGAATTTTAATAATTATTGGAGTTAATAGAATTCCTATGATTAAAGAAAATAAACTTCCTATTACTGTTAATGTTAGTGCTTCAAAACCTTTTTTCTTTAATAGATATTTGTGTCCTGGTAAAACTGTTAATGCATTGTCGCTGCTTTCTGGAGCTCCTATGAATATTGCGGGTATAGAGTTCATGAATGTGTGATTGATTGCCATCGAGATTATAAAAACTGCTAGAATTATTGGTGTTGTGTAAGTTAATAAGAATGGAGAAAAAGTAAAAGTAAATAATGAAACTGTATTTAGATGTAAACCAGGTGTTAATCCTGTAATTGTTCCTGCTATTAATCCTAGGAGTATTGCTAATATTATGTCTATCATTTTTTAATTAGTGAAACTTGTATTTGTGTTTGATCTTTGTAAGATGTTGTTTTACCATGAATTTCTATTAATTGTTTTTCTTTTAGTGTTAGATTTTCTTTTTTGAAGATAATTGCTTGTATTGAATTATTAGAATCTTTTAGAGTTAGGATGTAAAGTCCCGGAGTTTCTTGAATTTTTGAAATCTTTGAAATAAGTTTTACTTTTGTTTCTAAAGGGTAAGATTTAATTTGTTGGATTGTTGATGTTTGTACTGGGAAAATGTAAGGTATTGTTAAGAGAATAAAAATTCCTATTAATGAAATTGTTAGTGATATTTTTAGTAGAGACATATGATTAGTGAGTTAATTATTTTTAAATAGATTTAGATGATAGAAAATAAGTTTTGGAAAATTAAAAGATTTTTTTATAAATCCTTTTCTTTTAATTCTTTATCAGTTTCATGAATTATTTTATCTATTTTTTCTGAAGAAACTTTTTTTGTTTCTACAGGTCTATCTTGATCCACATATAGTATATTATGTTTACCATAATCTCCTGTTTCTGGTTGGAAATCACTCAAGTAATTTTTCATTTCTCGGTGATATTCATAAGTTGAACTTTCTATTTCTAAATTTCCTTCATCAGATTTAATACCTTTTATACGTTTTGCAAGACCAGTTTGATCTCCGTTTATTCTACCACATTCAAATATCGTTGCTATCAAATTGAGTGTAGGATCATAAACCTTTACCTTATATGAATTTGGTTCACGTCCATTCGTTCTATCTGGATTAAATCGCTTAACTCCAAAAACCCCTTCATAACATTCTTCTACAAATACACACTTTTCATTGTCAACTACGAAAAAAGGTACACTATATCTATGGCTAAATAAATCAGTTAAAAGGTGTTCTTTTCCATCGTCAAGTGTTACATTCAGTAAACGTTTATTTTTTGAATCTTTTAGTTCAATTTTTGATATTTCATTTTTTGACATTTTTATTCTCCTTATTTTTTATTAAATAGTAGTTATAATTCCTAGTATATAAATAAAATCCCCCACTAAGTGTTGAGTAATAGGAATATTTAAATAGTTCAGAATAAGTAAATTTTTATGGAAACTAAGATATTAGAGAAAATAGGGTTAACTAAGACTGAAAGTATAGTTTACTTGACTTTATTAAAAACTGGGACTTCTAAAACCGGAGATATTCTTAATAATTCTCATTTGAATTCTGGAAAGATATATGAAATTCTTGAAAATTTAAAGAATAAAGGGTTAGTTAGCGAATCTATAATCAATAATATAAAACATTTTACTGCGTCCCCACCATCTCAAATTATAGAATACATAGAAAAAAGAAAACAAGAACTAGAGAATGATGAAAAAGAAATAAAGGCTATTTTGCCGGATTTTGAAAAAATAAGAGATCTTTCAGTTAAAAAAACTAAAACTGTCATGTATACAGGATTAAAAGGGATAAAAACAGCAGCAGATGAAGCATTAAATTCTTTAAAGAAAAATGAAGAAATTTTATCTATGGGGATTACAGAAAAAAAAGAAAAGAAATTAAATGATTTTTGGATTAAATGGACACCTAAAAGAGTAAAGAAAAAAGTATTGGCAAAACTTTTAGTTTCTGAAAAAGGAGAATATTTTAAGATTATTAAAAAGATGAAATTAAGTAAGGTTAAAGTACTGGAATCATTTACTCCTGTTGCAATTGATATTTATGGAAATAATTATGTTTTAATTTATAATTATAAAGAGCCTTACGGTTGTATCTCAATTTATGATGAAGAAACAGTAATTTCTTTTAAATCTTTTTTTGAACAGTTGTGGAAAATTGCTAAATCCTAATATTTTTCATTTAATACAAATTTTATTGGTATCCATCCATTTCCAATAGGTATTGCTTTTTCTTTAATTTTTATTTTTCCTTCTTTAAGTAATTGTTTAGTTATTCTGACTGTTTGTCGATATTGCCTTTTTATCTCTTTAGTTAGAGTTATATTATCAAAATATCCCTTTTCTTTTTGTAAAATAGAAGCTTTTTCTAAAGCAATTTTTTTAATTTCTCCTTTTCTTAGTTGATCTTGTTTATAACTTTTTATTGCTTTTCTTAATCTTTCTTTTTTGTATTCTAAATTGAAACCAATTTTGTGATAGAATAATTCTAAGTTTTTTTTGCCAGTAATCGATATGCCTAAAGAATGTCTAAAAAAATCTCCTTTTTTGTTGTATTCTTTGGGTAAATAACTTCTTTTTCTTATCCGTATCTGATTAGATTCTATTTTCAAAGCTAACAATAATGTTTTGATATCATTTATTAAATTGTAATCTTTAGAATTATCTGAGTAGAACTGTTCTTTTTTAACATCTGTGGTTCCAGTTATATTTATTGTTTTTTTATTTGTATCAACAGATCCATCATCATCAAAAGCTTGTTTTAAGAAGGTACTTTTTAGTTTGTTATTATACTTAAATATAAACTGAGGTAAGGAGTTATTTGAATAAACTTTATTTCCTTCTTTTATTTTAAAACAATGAGTTAGTACAATGCCTATGCTTTTAGGGAACCTTATAAAATAATCATTTCTAGTCAAATTAATCTCTCTATTTTTTAATTCTCCAAATATTTCTTTAGCACTTTCTACTATTCTTTTTCTCATTGAAAGAACAATATTTCCATAGTGCGGTTTGAATTGTTTGTCTATCCCTCCATCGAATATGATTGCAGAAATAAAATAGGCTCCTGCTTCTGTATTGAAATTGAATGGTAATTTTGGACTAAAAATATATGTTTGTCCCCTTTTTGTTCCGATAAATTCTATATTTTTTTCAATATTTTTTTTATTGAATTCCTTAAAACCTTTTTTTAAAAGTTTATTAGATACTTTCCATAGAAAACTTAATTTAACTTTTTGATTGTGTTTGAAATTATAATATGTATGCAATTCTTCATTGATTTCATTTAGAAAGTAAATAATCTTTTTAGAGCTTTTCTTAATTGCTTTAAGCATAGAAATCTTAAATTCTTTCTTTAAACCAATTAAGATAATATCTTCAGGTAAATCCCATAAATGGACAATACCAGTTTCGTAAGGTTGTTTCATGTAGTTTATAATACTTTGAACTATTTAAACTTTTTGTTTTTTGTGCAATATTTTAATGAGAACAGTTCAGTTAGAATTTTATCTCCATTTTCCGTTTTTTTGTATGATTGTCCCATCAACAATTAATTCTGAATCTTTCATGTCTTTTACAATATCCCAATGTAAAGCTGATTTGTTTGTTCCTAGGCATTCTTTGTAAGCCATACCTAATGCGAGGTGAATAGTTTTATCTTGTTTTTCATCAAATAATAAATTCTTTGTAAATTTAGTTATGTTTTTGTTTAAACCAATACCTAATTCTCCAAGATAAGGTGAACCAGCATCTGTTTGAATCATTTTTTTTAGAAATTCTTTGTTTTTTGTAGCATTTGATTTTATTACTTTTCCATCTTTGAATTCTAAAAATATATCTGTTACTTCTGTTCCTGCTCTTATTGCAGGATAAGTAAAGTTAATATATCCTTTTGTTGTTTTATGTAAGGGAGCGCAGAACATTTCTCCTCCAGGCATATTTTCTTTTCCTTCATCTAAAATCATTGGTCTTTTTTTCATTGAGAATTTTAAGTCTGTGTTTGAGGATAAGATTCTTATTTGATCTGCATTTTTAAAATAAGATTTCCATTTATTGTATTTTTTTGTTTCTTTTTCCCAATCTTGAATTACTGCTTTAAAGAAAAAATTGTTGTATTCTTCTAATGACATTTCTGAATCTTGTGCTAATGAGAAAGAAGGAAATGTTGTTGATACTCTTCTAATATTTTTTGAGTTTACTATGTAATCAGTTATAGGATTAGTTGTTTGACTTCTTAGTGAGATTTTATGTGGATCTATACTTGAAAGTTCTCTTGTGTTTTGTGGAGATGGGATTGAAATAAATGCTTGGGTTTGTTTTATTTCTTGAAATGAGATTTCTGGAAATCTTTTTAATTGTTCAGTTGAAGAATAGTTATAATAGGTATAATTCATTTGAGGTAAGATAATTTTTGTTGTAGGATAAGCTCCTTTTTGTATGATTTGTTTGTAGATTTCTAAAATTAAAGGTTCTGCATTTGAATCTGCAGAGATAATTACTTTTTCATTTGGTTGGATATTTGTAGAATGGTTTACTAAGATTGAAGCAAATTTTTTTATTCTTTGAGATATCATATATTTTGTAAATTGTATATTTATTTAAATGTAACTGAAAAAAGAAGGAAATGTTTAAATATGAACAGTGTTTTTTAATTGTTAGAGGTGATTATATGGCAAAACAAAATAATCAAAAAACATTTATTACTGCTGCAGTGTTAGTTGTTGCTGTTGCTTTCTTTATGAATTCTGGAATTACAGGGAATGTGACAAAATGTAATGCTGAAGCTAGTGTAGTGGTTAGTCCTTTAGAAATCCCTGCAGGAAATTATGTTACTATAAGTGTTGAGCCTGGTGCTGAGGGTGCTAAGTCTAGTGCTAGAATTATTAATAGTGAAGATACAGTGATGAGTTTAACTGCTCCAAGACATACTACAAGAATTTATTATGATAAGCAGACATGGAGTTATAAAAGTGGTAATAATTGGGAAAAAGGAAACTATAGAGTGAGAGTTGATAATAAAGAAGGTTGTAGTGCTTATGGACAATTTAGAATAGTTTAAAAACTTATTTTTTCTTCTTTTTTGTATGAAAATATTTAAAATTAAGAGTAATATGGGAAGTTTGGGTAAAGGAGATAGTTGGAAGGCTTGTGATTTGATTGTTGATGAAGGTAAAGATATTAAAGTTGTTAAAGGAAATATAGAAGAAACTAATAAAAATATTTATGAAACTGTTAAAGAAAATAAGAAATGTATTTTGGTTGGTGGAGATCATGCAATAACTTATAGTTCTTTTAAAGGTTTTATTGAGAATTATAA
>NZCS01000017.1 GCA_002688325.1 archaeon | reverse complement strand
TTTAATAATTTTTCAAGTTTAACTGATAATTATTATAATTATACTGCTTATGTGATGGATTTGGCTGGAAATTTAAGAGTAATGAATTATAGGAATTTGACTGTTGATACTACAATACCTACTTGTGATACAGATTCGTTTATACCTTTGTATACAGGAGGAAGTAATTATTCGGGAACAATGACTGTTAACTTTACTTGTACTGATGACAATTTGCAATATATGAATATTAGTATTTATAATAATACAATTTTCAATATGACATATCAAATATGGAATCAATGGGTGAATGCGCAAGGTAATACTACTTATAGTATTTATAATAATACAATAAATATTAGTGGTTGGGTTGATGGAATGTATTATATTAATGGTTCAGTAAGCGACCTTGGTTAAAAAAGAAAGGAGAAAGACGTAAACAGTTAGAAAATGAATAAAAAAGAATTAAAATTTGTTTTACAGGAAGGGGAAGGGTATAAGATAGAGTTTAAAGAGGGTAAAAGAGATATTGATAAAGAAATTGTTGCTTTTTCAAATGCTTCTGGTGGTAGGATTTTTGTTGGTGTTGATGACAATAGTAAAATAAAAAAAATAAAAAATAGCAATAGACTTAAATCACAAGTACAAACAATTGCAAGAAATTGTGATCCTGGTATTAAAGTTAAGGTAAAACAATTTGATAATATTTTAATAATTGAAGTAGAAGAAGGTAAGGATAAACCTTACAAATGTAAAGAAGGATTTTATATGAGAATTGGAGCAAACTCACAAAAGATGAATAGGGATGAAGTTGTTGAGTTTATTCATCAAACTGGTAAAATAAGATTTGGTGATGTAGTTAATAAAAAATTTAATTTTAAGAAAGATTTTGATAAAGATAAATTAAATGATTATCTTAAAAAAGCAAAAATAAGTTCTGTTTTGAAGAGAGATGAATTGTTAAAAGGATTGGGAGTTTTAAGTGATGGAGAAATGAATAATATGGGAGTTTTGTTGTTTTCTAAAGACCCACAAAAGTTTTTTCCTCAAAGTGTTTATACTGCTGTTGTTTATAGAAATGTTGGAGGAACTGATGTTATTCAGAGGAAAGAAATTAAAGGAAGTTTAGTTGAAATTGTAGATAAAGTTATGGAATTTGTTGATTTTTATGTTAAAGTTGCTTATAAGTTTACAGGTAAACCAGCAAGAGAGAATATTTATGAATATCCTTTAGAAGCGATTAGAGAAGCTGTAATAAATTCTGTAATGCATAAAGATTATTCTGAGAGTGGACATAATAATATTCTTGCTATATTCCCAGATAGAATAGAAATAGAAGATTTTTGGATTAAACCAAAAAATTTTATTTTAGGAAAAACTAAATTCAGAAGAAATCCAATAGTCACAGATTTATTTTTTAGAATAGAATTTGGAGAAAAAATAGGTTCTGGTATTGAGAGAATGAATGATATTTGTAGAGCTGAAAAAGCACCTCTTCCTAAGATTGATGTGCAGGAAAATTATTTTTATGTTACATTTAAACCAAGTCCCGAATATTTGAAAATGGCTGAAAAAGTAAATGAAAAGGTGACTGAAAAGGTGACTGAAAAGGTGACTGAAAATCAAAAGAAAATATTGGGGTTAATTGATAAAAATAGATTTATTACTGTGATTGAAATAGCTAATAAGATTCATATCTCTAGAAAAAGTATTTTAGAAAATATTTCAAAACTTAAGAAAAAGGGTTTATTGAAACGAATCGGTCCAGCAAAAGGAGGACATTGGAAAGTTGTAGAGTAAAAATGAGAAACAATCAAATAATGGAAATTTTGAATGAAGATCAGTTAGATTTGAATATTTATGCTAACTCCTTTTTAATCTCCTTAGACATAGATGTAGAAACCTTATCCGCTAGTTTAAAAGCATCTTGTTTTGATAATTTTGATTTAGATGCTAAAGCTTCAAAAACTGCTCTTTGTAATTCTTTAGGGGTTTCGAGTTTATGCTGGGATGAGGACATTATTTTTACCTTTAGTTATATTTGTTGCATAATGGAGGGCTGCTCTGATATGTTTAGAATTAATAGATGGGAATCCTTCACGAATCTCTTTGAGAGACATACCTGCTTCAAGCATTTCAAAAATTTGCCAAACCATGATTCTATTACCTTTGAAAGTAGGTTTTCCATGACAGATTTCAGAGTCAATGACAATTTGTTTGTTGATTTCGATTCTCATAATGTGGATGATAAGATAAATGAATATTTAAACATTTTGGAAAATAAGGAACAGAATAGAGAATGGATTGAACGTAAACAGTTAAAAATAGAAAGATTTAAATGTAATAAAGTGTATGGCAATTGATATAAAATGTATAACAATACTAAATTAAGGATATTGGAAAGGATACACTTAGATCCAGGTATTCATAAAAGAAAATTAGCAAAAGAGCTTAAACTTGGTATGCCTTCTATAGAATATGGAATTAATAAACTTAAAGATATAATATTAATTAAAAAATCAGGAAACCAATTAAAATTATACTTAGATTATTCAAAAGAGAAACTAACTCCGGAATTAACTTATGTGGAATATAATAGATTTAATAAATTTTCAGTTAAAATCAAAACAGCAGTTATAAATTTGTTAGATGATTTAAAAGAAAAACCTTTGTTAGTTATATTTTTTGGTTCTTATGTTAAAGGAGATTATACAAGAGATTCTGATATTGATATTTTACTAGTTTTCCAAAAATTAAATAATACAAGATTTATAGAAAATACAGTTAAAAAAATAAATATGAAAATGGATGTTAAATTAAGTTTAGTTTATTTAGATTATAATGATTTTAAAAGTTCTTTTCATAATTCTAGTAAAAAATTCTTTAATGATTTGAAAAAAGAAAGATTAATTTTACTTGGTATTGAATGGTGGAGGTTATTGAAGAATGAAGAAACCTAATTGGAGATTGTGGTTGAAGGATGAAAAAGAATGTAAATCTTGGTTAGATTATTACACTAAGAAAAAGATTTTAAGAAAAAGAAAAGATGAATCAAAATTATACTTAAAGAAAACTGATCATAATTTACATCTTGCTAATTGGATCATGGAAAAACATAAAGATGAAATTCCTGAAATGTTTGGAGAAGAGAAATTTTATGATTGGACAATAAATATGTATTACTATGCAATTTATCATTCTGCTATGGCTTTAGTAAGTAAAAAAAACTATTCTTCAAAAAATCATTCTGCTACATTGTGTTTTTTAATATATCATTTTTGTCATTTACAAGAAAACATTGATGAGGAGGATGTTGAATTGATTGTTGAATCTTTGAATAAAGAAGATGTTGAAACAATTGGTTCTTCAAAAGAAATTAGAGAAAAAGCTAGTTATGATATTCATGAAACTTTTGAATATAAATTAGCTGATGATCTTAGAAAACAAACAATTGAATTAATAAATAAAATTAAACTTTTAATTGAAAAATGAAAAAAGGAATAAAAATTGGGATTTTAGTAATGTTGATAATTTTACTAGCTTTTGGTGTTGGTGGTAAAGGTGATAAATTAAAAGGAAAGAAAACTATTGATAAGATTGGATTTAATTTTAATAATCTAGATATTAATATTACTATTTGCGATTATACAAAAGGAAAATGTGATGCTCATAAAGGAAAAGATAATTTAGAGATTCAATTAACAAAAATAACTGAAAAAAGTTATAATTTTAGTTGGACTGTTGATTTACCAAGTGATAAATATGTTTCTGGTTTAAAAGTAGAATATTCGAGTAGATTAGATAAAACTCTAGAAAGTCAAGGTAAGAAAGATAAGAAAAAGAAAGGTAAACGTAAGAAATCTGGTGGTAAAAGTTATAATTTTATGGATGATGATGTTGTTACTTTTGATTATTCTGGTTTAACAGATCAAGGTTATGATGTTGAGATAGAAGAAGAGGAAGATTATATTTTATTAAAAATAGATAGAAATTGGAAAAGAGAAGGATATAAAAAAGGAGATAATGTTTTATTCCACCCATATGTTGCTGGTTCTAATCAAAATAGTTATAATTGGACTTTTAGGGTTGATAATACAGGACCAAATATTTCATTAATAAGTCCTTCAAATGGAGGAAGTGGAAGTAGCACATTAACTTTTAATGTTAGTGATTTGACTGTTGTTAGTAATTGTACTTTAACTTTAAATGGGAAAAGTCAAGAGATAGATACTTCAATAACTGAAAGTACAGATCAAACTTTTACTGTTGGTCTTGGTCCTGGAGAACATACATGGTTAGTAAACTGTACTGACTATTTGAATAATCAAGCTAATTCTACAACATGGACATTTAATAATCCTAAGAAGAAAGAGGAAGAGGAAGGAGGAGTTGTTATTGGTGGAGATACAAGTAGTAAGAAAACAATAGAAGATGGATATAAAGATTATAGGTTTGGTGTTGTTAATCCTGATAAACCTGAAAAAATAATTGTAGGTAGTGATAGTTTGAGTATAATTTCCTTAACATTAGATGTTTTAAATAAAGTTGAAAATGTTAGATTTAGAGTCGAAGAAAAAGATGAAGTTCCTTTAAAAATATCTGGAATTACAGGTATGAGTGTTAAGCAGATAGAACCTAGATATATAACTTACAAATATTTTAATATTGAAAAAGATAACTTAGATGATGATAATATAAATAAAATAGAATTGGAATTTAGAGTTGATAAAAATTGGTTGATAGGGCATGGAGTAACTAAAGATGATGTTGTTTTGAGACATTTTGATGGTGTTAGATGGAAAGAAGAAAAAACTGAATGGACTGATTCAGATGTAGTTAATAATTATTATTTGAGTGAAGTAAATAGTTTAAGTTTATTTGCTATTACTATAAATAAAGAAAGAGGTATTTTTAGAGAGTTTATAGAGAAGATAGGGGAAACAGTTAAGGGTGAAGAGGTTAAAGAGAAAGATTCAGTAGAAGAAAAAGAAGAAGTTAAGGAATTAGATAACTATGCTGTTGGAGCAATTACTTTAGGTATATTTGGAAGTGTAAGTTTAGGGGTTTTAGTTTTAGTGGTTATAATGATTAAAAGAATTTTTAAGAAAAGAAAGAAGAAATAGGAAGGTTTATATATTAGTTTGTATCTAATTGTTATTAGTTAATAAACATTGGTTACTAAAATGGTAAGATTAATTCAAGAACAAAAATTAGAACATGCTCCAACTTTGAATACTGTGATTATGGTAGAGAGAACTTTAAAAAAAGTTGACGAAAGTATTATAACTGTTGCTGAACTTAAAAGAAAGTTGCCAAAACAAGTTAACCACAATACTTTAAAAGTAATTCTTGAATACTTGGAAGAAAGTAATAAAATTGCAGTAAGTATGAAAGGTATAACTTGGGTCCATAATACAAATCCAAATTTAAGAAGGGCGATTGTAGATGGTATAAGATTATGAAAAATGTAGAGGTAATATTTTCTCCAGAAGCTGAAGAGATTTATAAATATTTAAATGAGCAAGCACCTAAATCAAAAAATGAAAAAATAATTTTAAATGCTGTAAAGAATAAAATAGAATTTATTAAAAGTAATTTTCATTATGGTGATCCTATAGCAAAGAAATTAATTCCGGATGAATATAAATTGAAATATAGTATAACTAATTTGTTTAGAGTTGAACTTCCTAATTTTTGGAGAATGGTTTATACACTTACAGAAGGAGAAAGTAAAATAGAAATAATAGCTTTTGTTCTTGATATTATTAATCATAAAGATTACAATAAGAAGTTTGGATATAAGAAACGTTGATTTTTATTTAATTTTAACAGTTATCACAATAATCTTTAAATACTATCTTTAAAGTTAAAAGTTTTATGAAAATAAGTTTAATAAATGCTAGAGGGAGTGATTCTCAAATAGCTCCTTTTGGTTTGATGTATATTGCAGGTTTATTAGAAAAAGATAATGAAGTTAAGATTTATGATCCTTTACCTGATGATTATTCTTTTATAGATAAGATAGAAAAAAATGATGTTATTGGGATAAGTTTTTTGACAACGGAATATTTGAGGGCTAAAAAAATAGCTAGATTAGTTAGAGATAAATGTAAATATTTAGTTTTAGGGGGGGTTCATGTTACTGCTATGCCTAAAGTTGTTAAAGAGTTTAATGCTGATTTTGGAGTTGTTGGAGAAGGAGAATATACTTTTGAAGAATTAATTAATAAGTTAAAAAATAATGAAGATAACCCTTTTCAAAAAAGCGTTAGCGGAAAACAAAAAGAAGATTTTAATAAAACTTTGGAAACAGTTAAAGGTTTAGTTTGGTTAGATAACAATGAAGTAAAAGTAAATGAAAGAAGAGAGTTAATAGAAGATTTAGATAAATTACCTTTACCTGCAAGACATTTATTAGATTATGATTGGTACTTAAGACCTCCTGGAGGTATAAGAGGACATTATTTGAAAAGAGTTGATAGGGTAATGACTAGTAGAGGTTGTCCTTTTGATTGTATTTATTGTGGTTCTTGTAATATTTTTGGAAGGAAAACAAGAAGAAGAAGTGTAAAAAATGTAATTGATGAAATAAAATTTTTAAAAGAAAAATATGATATAGATGGTTTGTGGTTTTTAGATGATACTTTTATTTTAGATGATAATTGGGTTTTAGAATTTTGTGAGGAAATGAAAAAGTTAAATTTAATATGGGCTTGTCAGAGTAGAGTTGATAGGATAAATGAGGATGTTTTAAGGAAAATGAAAGAAGCTGGATGTGTTCAATTAGAATTTGGTATAGAAAGTGGAAGTAATAAAGTTTTGAAGGCTTTGAGAAAAGGAACAACAACTGAAATGCAATTAAATGCTTTTGAAGTTGTGAAAAAAGTTGGTATGAAAACTTTAGCAACGATAATGATTGGAAATCCAGAAGAAACTAGAGAAGATATAGAATTAACTAGAAAACAATTATTGAGATTAAAACCAGATTTTACTCATGTGTTTTTTATTACTCCTTTTCCTGGAAGTGATTTGTATGATTTAGCTGTTAAAAATAATTGGATAAAAGATGAAAATTTTAGTCAGAATTGGGATATAAGAAGAGCTGAAAAACCTGTTATGGAAATTAATTTAGATGGTAGTGAGTTAATAAAGTTGAAAAGTGATTTGCAGAATAGTTTTTTTTATGGAAATTATAAAGATTATTTGAAAAGACCTAAATTAGTTAGTAAAGTAGTATTTTCTTTTTTAATGGATAGAAAAAATTTATTAAAAAGTTTGAAACAATTTAGTAAAACAAAAAGAATAGATGATTTAGCTGAGAGTGCAATGAAAAGTTATAGAGTTAGGTTTAAGAGATAGAAAGGTTTATATACCAAAAATGGTACATTTGTACTAAAAATGGTACTTAAGAACCAAAAATGGGACAAGATTTTAGAATTATTATTTGAAAATCCTAATAAAAGGTTTACTATAAGAGAGATTTCTAAAGAAACTAAAATTCCTACATCAAGTATACAGAGATATTTAAAAAGTTTAAAAGAAGAAAATTTAATTGATAGAGATAATAAGATAATAATTAATGAATATTCAAAATTTTTAAAAAGTTCTTTTATAATTGAGAAAATAGTAAAAAGTGGGTTGATTGATTACTTAGATGAAAAATTAAATTCTTCTGTTATTATTTTATTTGGAGGTATTAGAAAAGGAGAATATGATAATGAAAGTGATATTGATTTGTTTGTTGAATCTACAAAAAAGATTAAAATTGATTTGTCAAAATTTGAAAATATGTTAAAACATGATGTGCAGTTGTTTGTTGAAAAAGATATTAAAAATTTACCTGATAGATTATTTAATAATATAGTGAATGGTATAAAATTAAAGGGTTATTTAAAAATAAAATGAGAAATTTAATGGATTGGGATTATTGTAAGAAGAATTTTATTAAAGAATTAGAGATTGACAAAGAAAAAATAAAGTCTATTATTGAGACTGTTGATATGAGATTAGAATTTATTGAAAGTGTTAAAGTAAATGATAGAAATGTTTCTTTTATTGTAGAGGGTTATTATGAAGTTATTAAAGAATTATTGGTTGCTTTATTGTTATCAAATGGGTTAAGAAGTAAAAATCATCAATGTTTGATTTCTTACTTTTATAAAAACTATTCAGAGTACGAAGTAGATATTAATTTAATATCTCAGATGAGTTTTCTAAGAAATAGATTAGATTATTATGGAGAAAGTATAGAAATTGAATTTTATGAAAAAAATAAAAAAGAGTTTGATAAAATAATTAAAATATTAAAAAGATTAATTAAGGAGAAGAATAAATAGTATAAAATGGATTATATAAATTTAAAATATAAGCCAAAAAAAGAGGATTTAGTTTGTTTGTTTAGGATTGAACCTGTTAAAGGAATTTCTATGAAAGGTGCTGCTTCAAGAGTTGCTGGAGAAAGTAGTGTTGGAACTTGGGCAAAATTATATAATTTACCAAAAAGAATTAAAAGAATAAAACCAAAGGTTTTTGAAATTAAAAAAAATCATGTTAAAATTGCTTATCCTGTTGATTTATTTGAAAAAGGAAATATGTCTCAAATTATGTCTGGTATTGGTGGGAATATTTTTGGTATGAAGGCTTTAAGAAATTTAAGATTAGAAGATGTGAAGTGGCCTTTAGAAATTATGAAATCGTTTAAAGGACCTCAATTTGGAGTTAAGGGTTTAAGAAAATTATTGAAAGTTAAAAAAAGACCTTTAACTGCAACAGTAATTAAACCAAAAGTAGGATTAGATACTAAGGAATATTGTAAGAGTGGAAGGTTGATTTGGGAAAGTGGAATGGATTTTTTAAAAAATGATGAGAATATGACTTCTCAAAAATTTATTAATTTTTATAAAACTACTAAAAAGGTTTTAAAAATAAGAGATAGTATTGAAAAAGAAACTGGAGAAAAAAAGATGTATTTAGCAAATGTTAGTAGTGAAACTAAAGAGATGTTGAAAAGAGCTAAATTTGTCAAAGATAATGGTGGAGAAATTGTAATGGTAGATATCTTAACTGTTGGTTTTTCTGGTTTACAAACTTTAAGAAATGAATGTAAGGATTTGGGTTTAGCTATTTATGGCCATAGAGCATTTCATTCAACATTTACTAGAAATGTAAAACATGGTATTTCTATGATGGTTGTTGCAGATTTAGCTAGATTAATTGGAGTTGATGCTGTTCATATTGGGGGTATGGGAAAATTAATTTCACCAAAAGAAGAACTTTACTTATTAAAAGAAGAATTAGAGAAAAAAGATGTTAAAAAAGGAAAAAATGTTTTAGGTGAAAATTGGGGTGGAATTAAACCTACTTTTCCTGTAACAAGTGGTGGTTTACATGCAGGAATAATACCGAGATTAATAAAATTACTTGGAACGGATATTTTGATGCAAGTTGGTGGAGGAGTTATGGGGCATAAAGATGGAATTGTTAGTGGTGGAAGATCTGTAAGACAGGCAATTGATGCAACTCTTCAAGGAATTTCTTTAAATGAATATAAAAAAGAACATCCTGAATTAAGATCTGCTTTAGAATTATGGGGAAATAAAACACCTATTTAACGAAAAGTTTTTAAAGAATTAAATAATTTATAAAAGATATGGATAAAAGAGGTAATGCTTTTGGTGGTTTAATTGTTTTATTATTAGTTCTAGTTGTTTTTATTGTAGCTTTAGGCGGAGATAATATAAGTGGTAGGGCAGTAGATGTAGTACTAACACAATGGGACAGACAAGAAATGACAACCATTGAAATAACTCCGGATAAATTTGTGGCTGGGGAAAAAGTTAGTCTAATTGTTTATCCTGGTAAAGGTGGAGTTACTGATGATGTTAGATTTTATAGAGCAAGTAATAATTTAAGAGTTGGAAGGACACATAGGTTATGTGATGGAACAACTTGTTTTGAACCTAGTAAAAATTGGGTTAGTAAAAGTAATGTTATAAGAAGACCTTTTAATTATGTTACATCAACTTCTTGGGAAAAAGGAAGATATTATGTTGCTGTTGAAGATGATAGAACTAGAACTTGGGTTAGAGATTATTTTGAAGTTATATGATTGAGTATAGAAAATTATTTATAAGATATTCTTTGAAGTTATATTATGATTGGAATTATTGGTGGTTCTGGATTAGATGATCCTGATATTTTAAAAGATAGTGAAGATATTGAAATTGAAACTGAATATGGGAAAGTTAATTTAAAAAAGGGTAAAATTGAAAATGTTGAAGTATTATTATTAGCAAGACATGGGAAGAAACATGAAGTTCCACCAACACAAGTTAATTTTAGGGCAAACATTATGGCTTTGAAAGATTGTGATTTTATATTATCTACTACTGCTGTTGGTTCTTTAAGAGAAGAGATTGGAAGAGGAGATTTAGTAATATTAGATCAGTTTATTGATTTTACAAGACATAGAAAAGTAAGTTTTTTTGAAGATTTTAAAGAAGGAGCTAAGCATACAGCAATGGCTGATCCATTTTCAGAAAAATTAAGGAAATTATTAATTAAAAGTTGTAAGGAATTAGATATTAAAAATCATGAGAAAGGAACTGTTGTTACAATTGAGGGTCCTAGATTTAGTACAAGAGCTGAAAGTGAGATGTTTAGAAGTTGGGGTGCAGATGTGATTAATATGTCAGTAGCTCCAGAATGTATTTTAGCAAATGAGTTAGAAGTACCTTATGCTGCTATTGCTATGTCAACAGATTTTGATAGTTGGAAAAAAGATGAGAAAGATGTAACTTGGGATGAAATTTTAGAAGTATTTAATAAGAACGTTGATAAAGTTAAAAATTTATTAGTAAAAGTTATACCAAAAATAGGAGGGAGTTAAATGCCAGAAACTATTAAAGAAAAAATAAAAACATATCCAAATTGGCCTAAAGAAGGGGTAATGTTTAGAGATATAAATTCATTACTAAATGATCCAGAAGGTTTTGGTAGATTAATTGATTTATTAGTTGAAAGATATAAAGATATGGATATTGATATCATTGCAGGTATAGAATCAAGGGGTTTTATTACAGGAAGTGTTTTAGCCCATAAACTAGGAAAAAGTTTTGTTTTGATTAGAAAACCTGGAAAATTGCCTGGAGAAACAATTTCTGAAGAATATACTTTAGAATATGGAACTGATAAAGTTGAGATACAAAAAGATGTTATTAAAGAAGGAGATAAAGTTTTGTTAGCAGATGATTTAATAGCTACTGGTGGAACTTGTCTTGCTTCTGCTAAACTAATTAAGAAATTAAAAGGAGATATTGTTGAGTGTAGTTTTGTTATTGGTTTGCCTGATTTAAAAGGAACAGATAAATTAAAAGAAGAAGGTTTAGAAGTGTTTACTTTAGTTGAATTTGAAGGAGATTGAAAAGGTTTGTATTATTTATCTTTTAATTGACTCACCACAATATCAAATATTTGGTTGCAATATTTTTTATACTTTTTATCATTATGAAAATCTATTGCTTGATAATATTGTTGTCTACTTTTTACAGGTATAAATATTTTAGGATATTCTGCTTCCATTAAAATCCAATTCATTAATGCTCTTCCAGTTCTACCATTTCCATCTTCAAAGGGATGAATTTCAACAAACTGGGCATGGATTAAACAAGCTAAAACAAAAGGATGTATTTTATTTTTATTATCATAATAAAATTTAATCATTTTCTTAAGTAATTTTTTAACTTTCATTTCATTTGGTGGTCTAAAATCTGTTCCTTCTATATTTACTGGAAAAAATCTAATAACTCCTGGATATAGTAAACCTGTATTTTTTGTTAGTATATACTGTAATTTCTCAATAAAAGTTATTGTTAATTTACTTTTATAGTTTTTAATAAAATTGTATGCTTCTCTACCATTTATTGCTTCATTATAATCTTTGGGTGGAGCCCCAGAAGGAATCTGTTTTTCTTTGATTATAAAATAGGTTTCTCTTAATGTTAACTTATTTCCTTCTATTGCATTTGAATTATAAGTAAAACGAATAATAAAATCTGATTCTTCTTTTTCTATTATGGTTTTTGGTGTTCTTTTTAAATAATTTTCATAGGTTTCTTTAAAATCATCAATAATCTCTAATTTATTTGCATTTATGTAATCTAGATTATAAACATTATATTCTTCTAATTTTAATTCTTTTAATTTTTTAGAAATTAATTTTTTTGTTGGTTTTTTTGTTCCCAATTTTACTCTAATTTTTTTCCATTTATTAGGACCCATACGAATAGTTTTACCTAAATAATAAAAAGTCTTATTCCCTGATTTGATTCTATCTATATAAGCCATATTATAAAGTATTGTCCACATATTATATAAATGTTTCTATTTTGTGGACAACAAAATTAAGAAAGATAGATTTATAAATGAGTTAAACTAAAAAGTATATTATGGAACAGATGGGTTTGAGACAGTATTCTAAGTACTTCTTTATAGTATTCTTTATAATTATATTAATCTTATCTTATTTACTAGTTAAACCATTTGTTAGTGCAGTTTTAACTTCTGTTTTTTTAGCATATGTTTTTTATCCTATCTACGCAAAACTAAATAGTAAATTAAAGAAAAAAAATTTAAGTTCTTTTTTAATGGTTATTTTAATAATATTATTAATTTTTATTCCTTTGTTATTTTCTATAAATGCTATTGTTAGAGAAGTTATAAATATTTATGGAACTAATATTAATTATGATATTATACCTGATAAATTAGTTAATTATTTTGAAAAGATTAATTTAAAAACATATATTAATAATTTAGTTGATCAGTTTATATCTTATATTACTAAGAATATTCCAAATTTATTTTTATTTTTACCTAATAAGTTATTGGATTTTGTAATATCTATATTTATTATGTTTTTCTTGTTTAGAGATGGAAAGGAAATTATTGAATGGTTTGAAGATTTAATTCCATTGAGTAAAGATCAGAAAAAGAAATTTATTGATAAATTTGATAATATGAGTTCTGCAGTTGTTTATGGATATTTATTAACTGCGTTTATACAAGGTTTAGTGGCAGGTGTTGGTTTTTGGTTATTAGGTATTCCTAGTCCGTTATTATGGGGTATATTAACAATGATATTTGGTTTAATTCCTTTTGTTGGTGCTGTTGTTGTTTGGTTACCTTTAGGATTGTATCAATTATTATTGGGAAATGTTTTTACAGGAGTGAGCATATTATTGTTTGGAGCTTTAGTTATTAGTTTGATTGATAATTTTTTGAAACCTAAATTAATAAGTAAAAAAACAGATATTCATCCAATTGTGATTTTATTGGGAGTTATAGGAGGTTTAAAAGTATTTGGATTTATTGGTTTATTTATTGGTCCTATAATATTATCTATGTTGATAGTATTTTTGGAATTGTATAAAGGGGAAAGGTTGTGAGAGTTAAAAAATTAGATTTATCTACTAGTGGTGTTAGAGTTGTTGTTTTAAATGATGAGGATGCTAGTAAATTAAATTTATATGGGTTGGATAGAGTAAAAATAAAAAAGAGGAATAGATGTGTTATTGCTATTTTAGATATTTCTGATGGTATGGTTAAGAAAGGAGAAGTTGGTTGTTTTAAAGAAGTTAGTGATAGTTTAAATTTAAAAAATAGAGATGAAGTAAAAATAGAGTATATTAAAAAACCAAGAAGTATATATTATATTAAAGAGAAATTAGATGGAAAAGTATTAGATAAACCAAAAATAAATGAAATTGTTAAAGATTTAGTTGAAGATGGATTAAGTGAGATAGAAGTTACATATTTTGTTTCTGGATGTTATAGAAATGGTTTGAATTTAGAAGAAGTTAGTAATTTAACTAAAGCTATTGTTAAGAATAGTAAAAGATTGAAATTAGGGAAAAAAGTAGTTGATAAGCATGGGATTGGGGGAGTACCTAATAATAGAACAAGTATGATAATAGTGCCTATTTTAGCTGCTGCAGGTTTAATAGTTCCTAAGACAAGCTCAAGAGCAATTACAAGTCCTTCTGGAACCTCAGATACTATGGAAATGTTTAGTAATGTAGATTTTACAGTTAAAGAAATAGAGAAAATTGTTAGAAAAACAAATGGTTGTTTGGTGTGGGGAGGAACAAAAGAATTAGCAAGTGCTGATGATAAGTTAATTAAAATAGAAAGACCTTTGAGTTTAGATCCTGAAGGAATAATGTTAGCAAGCATAATGTCTAAGAAGTTTTCTGTTGGTGCTAAAAAATTACTAATAGATATTCCTGTTGGTAAAACTGCTAAAATTAAAAATATGAAGAAAGCTTTACATTTGAAAAATAGATTTATTAATTTGGGTAAGAAATTGGGTATGAAAGTAAAGGTATTAATTAGTGATGGGAGACAACCAGTAGGTAATGGGGTTGGTGTTGCTTTAGAAGCAAGAGATGTTTTGAGAGTTTTGAAAAATGAAGGTGTTGAAGATTTAAAAGAGAAAAGTGTTTTAATGGCAGGAATTATTCTTGAAATGAGTGGTTTTAAGAATGGAAAAGAAAAAGCATTGGAAATTTTAGAAAGTGGGGATGCTTATGATAAATTTAAAGAGATTGTTAAGGCTCAAAAAGGTAAAGTAAGAGAAATTAAATTAAGTAAAATTAAGTATGATTTTAAAAGTAGTAAGAATGGGAAAGTTGTAAGTATAGATAATAAGATGATTAATCAGGTTTGTAGGATTTTAGGATGTCCTAGAGATAAAGAAAGTGGTATGTATTTAGATGTAAAAGTAGGAAATAAAGTAATAAATGGACAAATTTTGTTTAGTGTGTATGCAAAAAATAGGAAAAAATTAAAAGAAAGTTTGGGTTTATTAAAAAAAGTGATTAAAATTGATTAATAATGAAAATATTAAGAAAAATGGGGTTAAAAGTCGAATGTCGAAAGGTTTATATATTACTTATGATTTAAATGTATATAATTAGATAATTAATTATCAATAAAAAAAAAGGTGACACGGAGGTTATTCATATGAATAAAAATAAAGTATTTTTGAGTTCTATTCTTATAGTTTTAATTTTGTTGGGAGCTTATTTTGTTTTTGGTGGTCATAGTATAATAAGTACTGGAAGAACTATCAATACCAATATAGGACCAGCAAATTGGACTGGAGGAGATTTTAGAAATGAAATAGTTAACTTTACTATCAATAATAGTGGTGCTAATACTACTGATGAACTTGTTGGTGTTTTAATAACTATCCCAACAAGCGATGGTGTTTATTTAGGAAACAGCAGTATTGCTTCTGTAAATATTAGTGCATGGGGTGGAAGTGGATTTGTTAATAATACAGCAGATAGTAGAGATGTTTGGAATTTTAGTACATATACTACTAGTGCTGGACAAGCTTTGGTTGTTATATTTAATTCAACTGATACAGGACATTTCTTAAAAGAAAATGAAACAATAAATGTTTGGTTAAATATTACTGTAAATAATTCGTTAGGAGATGGTGGAGATCTTGAGAAATATCTAACATGGAACATAACAACATTTGATAATAGTAGTAGTATTGCTAATGGAAATGAAACATTATTAACAACTAGTCATGGAGTAGATGTTAAAAAACCAAGATTTAGTAGTATGAGTGCAAGTAATATAACTTACACTAAGTCAAAAACTGATTTAACAAACCAGAGTAATGAAGGATGGTTTATAAATACAACAAGTGTATGGGTTACATTGATAGTAAATGAAACTAACAATGATACAGCAATAATCTGTATTAATTGGACTAGAACAATTGATGTAAGTAGTCCAAAATGTGTAAATTATACAATGGATGATAGAGGAGTAGTTACAGGTAATTTGAAAAATTATTCATATAACATTAGTAGCAACAATACACACTTTGTTGGTGGAGGCGGAAATGTAAGTTTCATATTCTGGGTAAATGATACCTTAGGAAACTCTATACACATAAATAACACGAATACTAGTGATTATAGATATAGAGTAGATGGAACTGCACCTACTGCGAAATTAACAGAACCTAATGTAAAAACTGTAGAGACTCAACAATCCATTAAATATAAATGTAGAGGTAGTGATCCACAATCTGGATTAAAAAGTTGTACATTAGAAGTTACTAAACCTGATGGAAGTAAATATACAAAAACTGGTTGTACTACAGAACATAAGTTGAAACTAAGGGATACAGATAAAGCAGGAACATATACTGTACAGTGTAAAGTTAAAAATAGAGCTGATCAATTAACAACAACTGAGAAGAAAACTTTCTTAGCTTTATACCCAGCAGAACCTGCAGCAGAGGATAGTGGAATTGGTGATAGTGGTATAACTGTAGATGTAGACTTTTCAACTAGCGATGTTAAGAAAAAGATATTGAGAAAAGGGCAAGGTAGTGTTATAGATTTCACCTTAGATGGATCAACACCACATACAATAACTTTTACTGAAGTTATGGGTGACAAAGTTAAGTTAACTATAGCTTCAACTCCAAGTGAAGTTGAATTATCAATTGGAGAAAGTGTTGAAGTGGATATTGATGAAAATGGTGTAAATGATATCTTAGTAACATTGAATAGTATATCAGGTGGACAGGGAGAAATTACAGTTGAAGTGATAAGAGAACTTATACCTGGAGAAAAAGAAGTAACACCTGAAGAAAGAGAAGAACAGGAAGCTAAGGTAAAAAGTGGAATCGGATTATTAATAGCTATAATAGTTATTGTAATTGGGATAGTGATTTACTTCTTAGTAAAACCAAAAAAGAAATAATTTCTTTTTTCTTTTATTTTTTTTAATTCTTATTTTTTATTATAGAAAAATATTTAAATAAGCTCATTCTTGTATATGTTAAGATGAAAAAACTATTAATTTTATTATTTTTATTGTTATGTTTAAGTACAGCTATGGCTGGTGAAATCCATAGAGTTACTTTAGAGGGAGAATTAGTCCATATTATTCAAGTTCCTGAAAAAGATATTATACGATTTGATTGGGAAGGCATGGAACATAAGATTATGATTAGAGATGTAAGTAATGAAGGTGTTAGTGTAACTGTATTCATTGAAGGTTCTGAAGTGCCTTATTATGCAAGCATTAATTATGCAAATTCTTTAAATTTAGACTTTGATAGAGATAATTTACATGATTTAAGTGTTAGAGTTAACGAGATTAATGGAAGAAATGTTAATCTAGCTTTAGAAAGATTAAATGTTCAAGGTAATTTGATAACAGGAAATGTTGTTGGTAATTCTGGAAGTAGTAATTTTGGTCTTATAGCTACAACTTTAGTTTTAGTTGCTATTGTAATTTTAGGTATTAATTTAAAGAAAAAAGGTAAAGTTTAATTCTTTTAATATTATAAAAATCGCCGCGAGAGGGATTCGAACCCCCATATCCCGAAGGAAACTGGCTTTCTAGTAAGCTTTTTAGAAAAAAGCTTAAGCAAAAAACTCAAGGCCAGCGCAATACCAGGTTATGCGATCGCGGCATAGAATTAAGAGAATTTAGATACTTTTAAACTTTATTGTTTGATATTCCAATCCATTCCTTCAGTTAGATGTTTACATTTTAGTGTTGGATCTGTGTATATTTTAAAGTTATTTTTAATTGCATCTTTACAAAACCATGTATCATCGAATGATTTTTCTTGTTTTTCATATCTAAATTTTACCTTTTCTAAGACATTTCTATGAATTAATAAACATCCTAAACCACACATATCTATATTTAACAAAGAAGTTTGTAATTCTTCGTCTGTAATATAAGTCATTAATTTTTTCTCTTTATCTTCTTTAGTTATTTTCCATAATAAAGGAACTATTTTTGTATATTCTTTATCTTTAACAGTTATGTATATTTTCTTATAATAAACTCCAGAAATTATGTCTTTTTTATGTGATAATAGTCTTTCTATAACATCTTTAGGAGGGATTACATCTTGTTCTAAAGAGAATAAATAATCATATCCATTATCTAAGACAAGTCTTCTTAAAATGTTTCTAGAATGAATTATCCTATCTCTAGCTGTTTCTCTATACTTATCTTTTATTACTGGAATTCCTTTTTCTTTAATCTTTTTATAATAATCTTTATTTTCAGAGTTATCTATCAATAAGATATCATTTTTATATGTTAGAGATTTAATGGAAGATATATACTGATCTAAGCAATATTCTTTGTGATTTGATGTTGGACATCCCACTAATATTTTCATTCTATAACGCCAAGAAGTTCATAAACTAATCTATTTGATGCTTTTATTAAGTCTTCTTCTGTTTCTGATTCTATAATAACGCAATGATTTTCTGAGTAGATTTTAGTTTTATCTCCTAATTTGAATAATATAACGGTAACTTCTTTAGAAGCATCATTACAAGTTTTTACTTCATTAATTCCATCTGGTTCTGTAATTGTTGGTTTTGTAGGTATTTTAAAAATCCCCCATTCTGGATTAGTTCCTGTAACTTTTACAAGATCAATAACTGCTAATGCTGTTGGTGCTCCAGGCATTGAAGGAGAGAAAGTAGCATATATTTGTTTAGCATCTAAAATTTTATTTTTTGGATTTTCTGATTGAATATCTTCTAATTCTTTAGGTCCATGATGTAAATAAACAATATGTGGTTGTTCGTTTGCATATACTGTTGCAGCCCAACCAAATTCGTGTTTAGTTATTGTATATCCGTTGTAAATATACCTATTTGGATCAGAACATCCAGCTATAAATAGTAGTAATAATAAGATAATCAATATTTTTTTCATTAATATTCACCTTGTTCTTTAAAATCTTTATAAGAGAAAGGACGGTTTAGATATAAATGTTTGCATTTAACTGTATTATCTAAGAAGACTTCAAATCCTTCTTTATACGCATCATAAGCTATCCATCTATCATCCCAAGCTTCTATTTTAGGATCATATCTAAATTTTATTTTGTTTAAAATATCTTTGTGTATTAATAGACATCCTGCTCCGGCAAAGGCTATTTTTAATAACTGTGGTTTAAAAACTTCTTCATCAGTTAGATATCTTACCTTACCCCAAAAACCTTTTTTTTCTGTAAAAATCCAAGCAAAAGGCATTATTCTATTTTCTCCTGTTTCTATTGTATGGTGTCCGAAATAAAGTCCTGAGATAAACTTTTTGTTGTGTTTTAGTAATGTTTCTATAACGTTTTTAGGGGGTATGGTGTCTTGATCTAAATTAAGTAGATAATCGTAATTGTTTTCTAGAACGTGCTTTCTAAGTAAATTATGGGCTGTTGTAACTCTCTTTCTTGCTTCTTTTATATATTTTATTCTTTTAATTGGAATTATGTCTTTTAGTTTATTGTATAACTCTTTGGATTTAGAATTATCTATTAATAATATACTATAATTACCATATGTTAAAGATTTAATTCTTTGTATAAACTCATCTAAACAATATTCATGTAAATCTGAAATTGGTGCTCCTACTAAAACTTTCATTTTAAACCTAAGATGTATAGTACTAGTTTATCTAGTTTTTTAATTAAGTCTTGATTATTTCCTTGTATTAATAAACAGTTATCTTGATAATTAACTATTATGTTGTCTGATTGTTTAAATTGTATTATTTTAACTGAAGAAGTTGCATCTTGACATGTTTTTAATGGTTTTTCTGAGCAAGAAGGTATATCTTCTGAACATGCTTGAACTAATGAAGGAGATATAAATGGTATTAAATTGCCTAGAAACTCTGATTGTGCTTCTTGTGTGTTTTCTTGAGGATTATTAGTTATGTATATTTTTTGAGCTGAATTTAAGTCATTTAGTGTTATAATTGTTGGATTATTTGGTAAGGATTCTGGAGAATATTTTAAAGATACTTGTTGATTACTTATTATAGTTACCCACCTATCATCTATGTTTTTAAATTTTAAATCTTTATATTTTATTGTTTTAACTGATGAGGATTGAACAGAAATAAAACCTAGAACTGAAGATATCATTAAAAAGATAATGAATAGAGATATAATAATTTTGGGTCTATTTGATTCTTTTTTCATAAATTTTTAAGAGTTAAGTAGAATAAAAAGGTTTTGGTTAAAAAAAAGAAAAAAAGAAAAAAAGTTGTGTTTAGACAACAGTTATATCAGCTAAGTTCAAACTGGAACCTCTAACAATTTGTTCTGTTGTTCCTAAGCTGAAACTTGCGTGGTTTGCAAGTACTAAAGCCGCTCTTCTTGTGTCATCTGCGTTGTAACCTGCTGCTACTAAAGCTACATTATTACCATTTTGTACTACTTTTAGTACTGCTTCTCCTGGTGAATACTGTGCTCTATATTGGTCTGCTGATAAACCTAAGAATTTTTCAGCTACTGCATTTACTGCAGGACCACCAATAGCGATTACGTTGTATGCGTTTTCATTACCTGTAATCTGCGTGTCTATAACTGCAATTGGACTTGGCAATGGATTAATTTGGTATCCAGAACCACCTTTTGCTACTGTTGTAGCTGCGCCTTTAACAACAATGTTTGCTTGGACTTGGTCACCTGGTATTTCTAAGACGATTTGGTCTGATCCACCGTTAGACTTTGGGTCTTTTACGATGATACCATATGCTGTTCTATGATCTTCGTCTTTTGTACCTAATGCGGACGTATTTGTCATATGAGATGCTCCCCAAATAAGTTCATTTGCTTCTTCACTAGATGCTGTTAAACCCAATGCATCAAAATCTCCAGTTGCTCCAGCTGCACTTGATGTAAACAAGAAATCTATGTCGTCTGTATTATCGGCTAGATCGTTTGTGTTATCTCCAACAACATCAAATCTGAAGTAATACGAAACAGATGTATTTCCATCTAATTCTATATCGACATTTGTAGATTTTGTGTCCATGTAATTTATATGTGCTAATGTTAAATTACCTACAGCTCCAGCAGTTTCAAAAAATCCAGCATATTGGAGTTTATTGTTTTCGTCTTCATAAAATACGTCCAATCCATCTGCTAAAGTGTCATTAATACCTATCCATATTTTTTTGGTTTTCTTATCTGCAGTTATGTTTGATCCATTAATACTATCCTTTTCTATTACCAAACCATCATCTATATCTGTATGGATAAAAATTGTTGCTTCTGCTGTTTGTGTTTGGAAACCACCACCTGCATCTGAAAGATCTGTTGACTTCTCAAGTTCAACTGTATAAGTTGCATAATCTGTGTTTGGAACAGTTAAACTGTCGAAACAGATACTTACATAATTGTTTGGTAAGTCAATACATTCTCCAACACTTGGTGGATTGTCTGTATCATCGTTAATGGTGAAATCGTTTTGTAATCCGATTATTGTACCATTACATCTAGATGAATCACAACCTTTACCAATAATATCTGCTGCATCTCCATTTTCTGGAACTTCTGTAGCTAAACCACTACCTAAGTTTGCAATGTCAAATTCCCAACAATCTGGATCATCAGGGTCATTGTTTCTACAAACTTCATCTCCTCCAACAAACTCATCACCGTCTTTAAATGTAGACTGTGCATCTTTACCAATAACTAATGTAGCGGATCTTTGTTCTTTGTTACTTTCATAGAAAGTTTCGTCGTTTACAATCTCAATTCCATTAACTGTTTCTGTTCCACCAGAAGTAATTGTTTCTAGTTTTCCATCAACACTTATGATAATAGAACCAGATGTACCTACATTTTCTAAAGTAACTGTTTTTCCTTCTACAACAACAGAGTCTCCTACATCCATAAAGTATTCTGTACCTACGTATGCAGTGAATCTATCTTCATTGGTATTGCTTGCGTCTGTAATTTTTAAGGTTTTACCTAAAAATTTGATTTCTAATGGTTCTGAAGAAGTTGCTTTACTTACATTGATAGCTTCATCAAATGCATAGTAATAACCAATAGCATCTTTTGTTGCTTCTAAGTAAATTCCAGATTCATAGTCGTCTTCTACTGCAGAAGCACTTGTTAAACTTGTTTCTGGTGAGGGTGTTGCTGTTCTTAAAATTAAAACTTCCCTTACATCATAGTCTGCTCCCTGAAAACTTATTTCAGAGTCTAACAAAGTTGGAATATCGTCGTCTTCTAATACTTGATCCATTCCAGTATTTGTATCTGCTATACTCTTATTAATTGGGACATCTTCTGATACTCCTTTAGTTACTACTGGAGCACCACCTGATCCAGAAACCATACTTTTTGCGTCTGCTTGTAAACCTGCTGCGATGTCCATTCCTCCGATGTTATCTGAAGCTGCTGCTCTCTCACCAATTACAATTTTGATGTTAGAACTTGGTACCCCATTGACAACAAATGGTGACGGATATTCACCTAGGTCAAGAGCTAATGCGCCTGTCATTGTTGCTCCAATCATAGCAACACCTGTAGAAATCGCTGCAATTTTTTTAATTGCTTTTTTTGTTTTTAATACGAACTCTTGCATTTATAATACACCTCCGTGTTTATATGTTTTTATTTAAATAAATATTATAAGGATATGCAAACTTCCTTTAATATTTTGATTTTATTGATTTAAGTGCATATTTATATATAAATGTTTCTGTTTTAAGTGTTTCCAATGGAATCTTTAAATTTCCACTGGAAAAAGATGGAGAATTAAGTTATAATTTTGTGGTTTGAAGCAAATAATATTTTTTGGGTTAAATTGACATTTGTTGTTTATTGGGTTATTTTTTGTAAAATTAATGGGCCCAGAGGGATTTGAACCCTCGACCTCTGCCATGTCAAGGCAACGTCATAACCAGACTAGACCACAGGCCCAATAAGTAATTAAGCCCCAGGAGGGATTTGAACCCCCGACCTGCTGATTACAAGTCAGCTGCTCTGGCCATTACTCTTATTTAAAAGATTAAATAATCTGAGCTACTGAGGCTTTAAAATTATGAGAATTTATATGTTTTTATAACTTTCTACTTTTAATTTTCTTTAAAACTCTTATCTCAAAAGTTCTTAATGGGTATGTTTTCTTTAAGTGATCTTTTAATGTTTTTTGTAATTTGTAAGATATTAAAGCTGAGATTATTGCAGAAAAATTATTTTTCTTGAAATAATCTGTTAAGTGTTCTTTTGTTTTAGACTTTAATGTAGTTGATATTGATTTTTGTACTTTGGATTTTGTGATTAATAAAGGTTTGACTCTTAATTGAATATCATCCTTTGTTTTTAAAATAAAAGAATCATCTATCTTATTCTTTCCTGGTTTAATAATTCTTTTAACAAATGAAGAAGATAATTCATAATTTGTTAATTCTGTGTTTGCTTTTTCTTTTACTTGATTAATAGAGAATGTTAATTGTATATTTTGTTTTCTTGGATTTCTGATTAGATCAGATAATGAGATTTTTATTGTTCTACCAATTAATGAATCAGGTAATGCTGAAATAGTATCTCCAATAACAGAGTTATTAAATTCTTTTGAAGCTAATATTTCATACCAAATTTTTTTCTTTTTTCTTGATGTTTTTGCCATTTTATTGTACAACTTCTTCGATTACTTTGTTTTTAAGTGTTTCTATAGCGTGTTCTATAAATTCTTTTTCTTTTTCTTGAGGTATTAATGAACCTGCTGCGAATAAATGTCCTCCTGCTTCACAACCGACTTTGGAAGTTATTTCAGATAAGATTTGCCTTAAATCTACTTCTTTTGGTTTAAATCCACAAATTCTTATTGATATTTTTATATTATCATCAATTGTATTTGCTAATGATAAAATAATTGTGTCTTCTGGATATATTCCTGATTTAGAGATTATTGATGCTAAAGTTCCAATTAAAGTTTCTTTGATTTTGTCTCCACCATTTATTATGACAAATCCAGAATGTTCTGATACATATGAAGAATCGTGCTTATTTTTATGAAACCAGTTTAATGCTAGAACTATTTCTCTTTTATAACTTGTTAGATTAGCTATTGCTTTTTGTTTTATCTTTTTATCATTTAAACAAGTGCCAATACCTAAAGAATAATTTCCTAAACGTCCACATGAATTTAATAATGTAGAAAATTCTTTAACATCCTTAGTTGTGCCTTCTTCTTCATTCTTCAATATGAATATAGATCCAAGAACATCTTCTGGTGTTTTTTCTATACCTATTCTTTTTAAGATTATTCCTGTTACTAATTTTTGCATATCTTCTTTAGATAAATGAATTAATTTTTTCCATTCTTTTCCATCTTTTGGTTCGATACCTAATTCTTTTAAGAAATTAAATACTGCTTGTGGTGAACCACTAACTCCTGGAATATAAGGATCTGTAGAATATTCTAAAACTTTATGTAAGGGTTTTGTTTGTGCTCCAAAAATTCTTAAACCTGTTTTAACTTCTAAAATATTATTTTCAATTGCATCTTTTAAAATTAAATTATTTAAGTAAGATTCTTCGATTTTTTGAATATCTCCGATAGCACCAATTATTGCTAGATGTGAAACCTCTATATTTTTTTGGTTTAGTTGTTTTGCAAATAAATAAGTAACACCTGAACCAGATATTTCTGTTGATCCATCAATATTGTGTAAGTGAGGATTTATATGTGTGAAATCGTTTTTTGTT